>JBCCNG010000123.1:0-9342 GCA_039025955.1 Cyanobacteria bacterium P01_C01_bin.72
AAACTCCCATCACCGAGGCTACAGTTATTTGCCCAATAAAGTAATTGTTGAAGGTGCGCTTAAGCGAGTCGCGCACATCGATGCGGGGATTATCGGGGAAAAGCTTAAAAATGCCCTCCCACAGTTCGCTACCATGAAGCAGCATATAAAACGTTAATACTATGGTCAACAGTAAGTCCAGCAGACTACCCACTACCGAAAAGAAACTACCCAAAATTTGACCGCTTAAATCCTGTAGCTGAGAGGAAATTTGACTCAAAGAATCCGCTACCAAGCTACTAATACTCACGGGCAAGTTGCGTTCATCTGCCCAAGCTTCAAAAACTTTTGCCTGTTCACTCCCAGAAGCAACATAGCTGGGTAATCGCTCCAGCAAACCATTGAGCTGCTCCAGCAGAATGGGAATTATGGTCACGCCAATAATAGCTAGCAGTAAAATTCCGCTCAATAAAACAATTAGAATGGCGATCGCTCGAGAAATATTACGCTTGGCAATAAAACGTACGGGATAGTTCAAAATAAAGGACAGCAGAGTGGCAGTGGTAAAGATAGTAATTAAAGATTCAAAGTATTCAAATGCCAAGATTATCAGCCAGCCATTTAGTACCAGCAAAGGAACAACTAGCCCAATAGTCAACCATTGAGGCAATTTAGAAATTCTGTCGATCATGTCTTTGGTAAGAATAGCAAACTAAATATATCAATTTATCTCGAAAAGATCATAACTTTCCTGGACTATTTTCGAGATCAAGCAACTAGAAAATCTAGGTTTAGTGGCAATCACCTGCAGCATCCCAACCTCAGCTTACTCAACCACGCCAAAATGAGCGCCCGCTTTCATCTATGTGACAAAATAAAACAGTTTTTTCCTCGGCAAAATCGCCAAACGATTTGAGGCGCAAAGGTTTGGTAATCTTTTCAACTACAATCACCCCTCAGTTGACTTTTAAAAATAGTCAAATTCGGCTATACAGTATGTAGTACTCATCTACACACGAATAAAAGTAATGGCTGATATATTTGGGACAGATGGTTCGGATCGTTTAGTTGGGACAGACGGAGATGACAATATCCAGGCTTTAGGAGGCAATGATCGGATTATTGGTTCGGCAGGTAATGACACTCTCGATGGAGGAGACGGTTTTGATACCGTAGACTTTAGTGAATTTGGTTCGCCAGTCACTGTCTTGACGGGAGGTGCGTTTAATACTGGCAGTCAAGGTGTCTTAATTCAGGCAGAGAGAATTATCGGTGCTACAAGTCAACCCAATACCCTTGATGCCCAAGATGTCGAGGGAGATATTGCCTTCGATATCAATTTGAGCCAAAGAAGCTTGAGCATTGTCAATGTGCCACCAGAAATTGGACCTTTGAACTTTGAGGTGAGAAATTTTGTCAATGTTAACGGTTCTCCCAATGCAGATTCGGTGATTGGCAGCAGTGCTAATAATAATATCGATGGTGGTTCAGGAGATGACTTGCTTAATGGTCTTAGCGGCAACGATTTCCTTTTAGGCGGAGACGGCAACGATACTATCTTAGGAGGCAATGACAACGACTTTTTAGACGGTGGTTCAGGAGATAACTTTCTCAATGGCAACAGCGGTAACGACCAAATTTTTAGCGGGGAGGGAAATGATACCCTCTTGGGCGGTAACGATAATGATTTATTGAGCAGCGGTAGCGGTAGCGACTTCTTAAATGGCGGTAGCGGTAGCGACGAATTACTTGGGGGTAGCGAAGACGACACCCTAATCGGCGGTAACGACAACGATACCCTCAATGGCGAAGCTGGTAGTGACTTGCTTACAGGAGGCGCTGGGTCTGATATCTTTGTCTTAACTGCTGGATTCGGTACAGATACTATTACCGATTTTGGTCGCGATAATGATAGTATTTCTTTGGCGGGAGGGATTAGCTTTAGCGACTTGTCCTTTGTTGGTAGCGATATTATCTTTGGCGCAGAAACTCTGGCAACTCTAGATGGATTTGATGCGACTACCCTAACGGAAAGCGATTTTGTCTAATTGTGTGTCTAATTTTAATAGTTGTTTCCCTTAATTCTTGACCATCTCTAGGCTACTCTTTTAAGAGATTAGTGACTAGAAAAGAGGACTGAAACAAAATAAGGGAGGCAAATTGACGCCTTCCTTAACTATCAAAAGTATAGAATTATAAAATTCAAGTTGCCTAATGTTAATATTGCAATTTCATCTGCTTTATTCTCTGGGAGTTGAGAAACATCAGTGGTCGAAAGAGCAGCTTGAACAGGATGACAAAAGACTGTAACTCATTTGGAGTATTTCGCCTTTCCCATTGACCAGGACGACAGTAAAGCATTTCTACTAACTCACGCTGCTGTTCTATACTAACGTCTTGGAATTTAACGATCGCTCTGAGTCCACCATTTTCGACGTAGCTGCTAGTTACCCTTGCGGATAAAATTAAGACTTCAGGGGTTAATTCCAGCATCAGGTTGGTTGGTAGATTGACTTCGTGATCCAGCCAGATTTCTGCTCCTTCTTCCGAGATCTTTTGAGTTAGACCCTGATATACTTGGCGATCGCCATAAATATTGATTTCTTTCTTGTGGTCGTACCATTCAAAAAAGCTCAGTTTGGGTAGATCTAAAAGAGTCATCATTGCCACGGTGATTGTAATCAGATTGTAAGCTCCCCAGAACAAACCCAGATTAAACCCAGATGACTGAAAACTGAGCAAGCTGATGCCAAAGCCGAAAATAGTCGCTCCCAGCAAGATGGTCATGGGTAAAGCAAGAGACCAGTTGTAATTAAATTTGTCTCGGGCTAATCCCTTGGGAGTAACCTTGAATCCCTTGCTAAAAGGACTTAACAGCACCTTGATCACGGTAATAGAAACGGGAATTGCCTGAATGATCGAATAAACATCAGAAAGCAAAATTGAGCGCGATCGCTTGTTGAGCCAAGAAAACATGGTCAATAAAGCCACGTAGTAAGGCAGAAAGACATAGACAATTTCTGGCAGAGTAGTCAATACAGGACTCAGTTGCCCAAAGACGCAAACAATCGGTACAAAGAGAAAAAACACTCTTGGCAAACAGGTAAACCAGTGAACCAAACCTTCTAAATGTCCCAATCTTTGCCACGGGTTCAAGCCGGAGATCGTCAGAGGATTAGACTTAATAAAGAATGCCTGGAGAGTCCCTCTCACCCAACGTAAACGCTGATCGATATGAGCGCCAATACTTTCTGCTGCTAAACCTGCACTGAGCTTTTCGTCGAGATACGCTAGTTCATAACCTCTAGCAGAGAGGCGAATCCCCGTAAAATAATCTTCACTCACCGAATCGGTGGCAAAGTAGCCAATATCTCTTAGAGCCTCACGGCGGACGACAAAAGATGTTCCTGCACAAACCACGCTCCCAGCACCATCTTTAATCGGCTGGAGATAGCGATAAAAAACTTCTTCTTCTGAAGTTAAAACCCGCTCTAAACCCAAATTACGGGCGATGGGATCGGAATTGTAAAAGCTTTGGGGTGTTTGTACTAGTCCCATCTTCTCGTTACGGAAGAAGCCCACCGTACGCTCCAGAAAATTAGTTGTCGGTACAAAATCAGCATCAAAGATAACTACTAATTCGCCATAGGTTTGCCGTAGAGCATGATTAAGATTTCCTGCTTTGGCATAAGAATTATCTGGTCTGGTTAGGTAGTGGCAACCTAATTCCTGAGCCAGTCGCTTAATGCTTTGCCTTTTAGTATCATCAAGGACATAAATTTGTTTACGGTCATAGTTGATCGCCTGACAACCCATGATAGTGCGTTTGACAATAAAATCAGGCTCGTTATAGGTGGGAATCAGAATATCTACCGTAGGATTGTAGCGATGCTGCTTGACAGCAACACTACACTGTTCTGCCTGACGAGTGCGATTTTTGGCGGTAAACAACAACAGCATTTGCAAGGCACTGCCAATCATTGCTAGTAACTCCATCGCAAACAAGGTGACACTAAAAACACCATCAAAAGGATTGGAGAGATTGAGGGTAGTCAGCGACCGCCAGAGAAAGTAACGCACAAAGAGGACTAAGAGAATTGTTCCCACCAAACGTTGTGACCATACCTGTGGCTGGGGAGACAATTTCATAATTACCTGCGCCACCAAAAAGAGGATTAAGGTCGGCAAAAGCAAATAGTAGTTACTGTCTAACTGAGGCGGCATCAGCCATTGAGGCGGGTTCGACTGAATTAAATGTAGCTGCTGGAATAATGCCGTAACGTGACTATTGCCTAATGACCATGAAATGGCGATCGCGCACAAAAATCCTAACATTGACAAAATCAACAGAGTAGGAATTCGGACGGGAAACCTGCGACCTATGTTGAGTGGCTTATATACTTCTCTTTTGCTTCCTGATACTGGCTTAATAGTTTGCATTATTTAGTAAAAATTATCCTGCCGTTTCCAGTAGGGCTAGCTTAACAAAAGATATGTAAATTTTTCGTTAACATGATGTTTTGGATCGCAAATGTTGTGCTAGCTTTCCGTCAGATATTGCTTAAGCATGATCCCGCATTTGAATAGTAAAGAAGTCGAGCAATGGAAATGCTCTAGCTGGTGGTTTAGGATTGCATTTATTGGCAGCGGCAAATATATCCAGCAAAAAGCGATAGTCTCGATTGGATAAAGCGATCTCCGATTACCAGCTATTTAGTAGAGTGAAAAATATCTGTATAAAAGGTAACTTTTTCACCTGGTAAATATTACCAGAAAAACTATGTTTATTTACCCCACTAATATAGTAAGCAAGCTACAGCAAAAACCGTATTTTATGAGGGATTTACTGTAGGTTTAAAGACCAGTCATAGTCTAAATACCTAACTTTATAATTTTCTTGTTTGAGAAAAGTTTGGTTTGCCGAATCGAGAAAAGGTACAAACTGGTTTAGTACGGCTCTTTGTTTATCATTTCCTTTGAATTGGTCTTTAGTACCATAGGTTGGTTCGTAATCTTGACCATACCATTTAAAAATAGAAGATAAATAAACTTGCTTGTCTTCCTGGTCGATACTGAGACCGTGAGGACTAGAAGCAAACTTAGCTGTTTGGTCGTCTAGTTGAGCATCTAATTCCTCTGGTAAATAAGGTTCATTCCGCAATGGAGGACAGCTAATTGCCGCACAGACAAGTGCAACATGGACTCTTGGTTCATTGAAATCTTTGCGGAGAGTGTCGTGTTCAATGTTATCAAGAGTCATTTCTTTCCCTGCTACCGTAAACTTGCGTCGTTTCCAAACCCCTGGGATATCTCTGATACTTGCAGGTAGAGGATCGCGATCAATGATGGATTGAAGAGTTAGGGAATTATAGGCATTAGTCAAAAAAGCAATTTGTTCCGCTGCCGTCCAGCTAGCGTAGGTTTCGGGGGTGACTGCACCCAACGACTGGTTAAATCGATCCAACTGTCCTCTATTTGCCTGTAAACCTTCGTAGTCTACTAATCCATTCTCGTCAACATAGGTTTGTAACACCTCATCATAGTCTTGATAGTCAAAAGGTTTACTGGAAATCGCATTCTCGCCATTTTCGGCAATCCGTGCTGAGGGAGCATCAATTCCCGGGGTAGAAGATTGAGTTGAATTGGCTAGATTAGCACAACCGGCGATCGCATTGACGCTGATGATA
Source organism: Cyanobacteria bacterium P01_C01_bin.72 (assembly GCA_039025955.1). GTDB lineage: Bacteria > Cyanobacteriota > Cyanobacteriia > Cyanobacteriales > Xenococcaceae > Waterburya. Next base: position 5,667 of record JBCCNG010000123.1, read on the forward strand.
GCCACAGCGAGTAACAAAGACTTTTTCATGACAATTGATTTAGTAATATTTAAGTAGCATTTAACAGAATAGTCGAATCAATTTTTATTGATCTCGCCCGAAACACTAATCTCATTACAAACCTTCAACATGAATATTAGTTGAGAACCAGATTAATTGCTGATTACCTCTCAGCGACTAATTTTTATTAATAGCTGCAGACATCATCAGGCGCATCATCATAGTTACTATGCCAAGTATCTTGACACCATTTGTTCCATCACCATGCACCACAACTCCCCTTCCTGAAAACCTTGGGGATAGACTCAAACTATGTTGAAATGTTTGCAATTAGCTAAAGCGATCATTTTGTTAATAAACTTGCTCTATAACTGAGGAAAGTCTGGTCTTTCTCTAGCTATCTCATTGTACATTTTACTTCTGCCCTCTGCCTTCAAAAGTTTGCGCCAACTCTAATCGCTGTGCTGAATTTGGGTGAAATCGGTATTTAAATCCTCTAAGCTGTTTCATGGCAAGGTTTCATCATAAAGCAATTAAACCGCGTCCACATAGAAAACAGTATTTTGCATTTATGAGCAATATGATTTTCTCAGTTCCTAGTCCCCAATGCCCAATCCTTTATGCGAAGAGGATTGCACTTTCCGCATTGAGTGTACCACAAGGACATAACATATCATTTAGGACGAACAGTTAACTTCTAAACTATTGGTTTCAAACTAGATGCGGTCTATACGTGTAAATTATAGATTGAAAGAAGAAAGGAAATTAATGCCAATAGCTATCTCCGTCTTAAAAGACGCGGTTTTCCGCGCCATAGTCGATAAAGCTGTACCAATCTAAGAATGGTTACATTTTTAACTACAAAATTATTGTCTTAAGACATAATGCGATCAACAATTTTTTGCACAATCTGCATTCCTGTAACCGCTTCCCAACCAAACAAACCCAATAGCACAATGTTTAGGTAAATATGAGTTGTACGAGCTAAATTGTTGCCCTTTTGCATCAGGGGGACTAAGGATGCGGAGACGGAGATCATAGCAGTCATGGCTAATCCAGTTAACAGATGAGGACCAACAAAAAGCCTGCCGTTGTTGATATAGGTAACTGCCATACCACCAACACTACCTAAAACCATAAAAGCGAGTAGTATTGAACCTGCCTGATGATGTCTTTGACCAAACTTACCTTTAACTAACTTTTTTCTGACTTCTTTATCAGCAGTGCGAATTCTCTTGTGTTGTATTCCTAAATATAGGGCATAAACGGTTAGACCTAACAAGACCCACATTAAAATTGGATGACCAAACTGCGACCAAGTTTTGATGCCATCGGGAATTTCAAACGCCATAATATTCTCTCTAATCCGAGTGATCTTAAAACTTCATAAAGATCAACTTAACATAAAGTTACTTTACAAAGCGAGGGAATAAATGAGTTCATTGAGTAGTTAAAACACACAGCAAAAAGATAGCAGTTATACTTCTGGCTTTAGTAGTAAATACTGGCGATTTTGCTCATGTCTTCATCCTCTAACATATTGCAGCCTTGTCAGCGACCGCCTCTGCTACAGCCTGGAGATTTAGTAATAGCGATCGCTCCTGCGGGAGCGGTAAAAACTACTGATACTCTAGAGCAAGGTGTGGCAATCTGGCGAGAGAGGGGCTATCGAGTCGAGATGGGTCGTAACTATCTATCTTGCTGTGGATATTTGGCAGGAAGCGATCGCCAGCGGCGCTTTGATCTGAAGACTGCCTGGCAGAATCCAGACTGTAAGGCAATTGTAGCCGTCAGGGGTGGTTATGGTAGTGCGCGGCTGCTAGAGGATTTTGCTTGGGAGCAAACTAATGCCAAATGGCTGATTGGCTTCTCGGACGTTACCAGCCTGTTGTGGAGTCTGGCCGCCCAGGGGATTTCGGGACTCCATGCTGCCGTACTGACTACTTTAGCTGGCGAACCAGATTGGGCGATTGCTCGTCTGTTCAATTATCTGGAAACAGGACGGCTAGGTGCGTTACGGGGGAAACCAGGGGGCGGGGGGAAAGCCGAGGGCATATTATTACCAGGAAATTTAACTGTCGCGACCCATTTACTTCAAACTGCAATCCAGCCCAGCTTTCAAGGGGTAATTTTGGCTCTAGAAGACGTGACAGAGTATCCCTATCGAATCGACCGTATGTTAACCCAGTGGCGCATGATGGGAATCTTGAAGCAGATCAACGGGATTGCTCTGGGTCGTTTTAGCCGTTGTGAGGCTTATCCTGGCACAAATAGCTGGACTATTGACGAAGTATTGCGCGATCGCCTGGAAGATTTGGGAGTTCCTTTAATTTATGATTTGCCTTTCGGTCATGATGGCGTTAATGCCGCCCTACCTGTAGGACAAGCAGTATATTTAGATGGCGATGCGGGACTATTAAGCTGGTGAATCATGCCGTGCTAGTAAACAGTACTTCCTCCAGGTTGGTCAATTCTGCTAAGATCGCAGATACAAGCTGTAATAAAACTTAAAGGAGATTATTAATGCCCCATTCTATTGTCACTGACGTGTGTGAAGGCATAGCAGATTGTGCCGACGCTTGTCCCGTTGCCTGTATTCATGATGGTCCTGGGAAAAATGTCAAAGGTACAGAATGGTATTGGATTGATTTTGCTACCTGTATCGATTGTGGGATCTGCGTTCAGGTATGTCCCGTACAAGGAGCGATCTTGGAAGAAGAAAGACCTGATCTACAAAAAACGCCTCAGTAATCACCAGACGGAGATTAAAGATGATTGTGCTAACTAACATCAGGCAAGCCAAAACAATACTGGTAGTGGTTCTACTACTCTTTTGGCTGATCGCTACTCCTGCAATGGCAAAGTAATCTTTAGATAAAAATTCCTTAGATCAAAATATAGAATCAACAGCCACAACTACAGTTCAGGCACAGTCGCTCAAAGCATATTACTTATCCGTTTCTTCCGTATCAGGAAGGCAAGGGGTAAAAATTGATCTTCCTGGGACAATCAGAAGACAGAATAACAGAAAGTCCTGGCTTGCCTACACCGTAATTGGGGACTCGACATAAATAGTTGGTTCTTGGATCGTAAATCCAATTTTACTTTTCTGAAGCTGCTTAGTTATTTTTTCATTGGCTAATTCTAATAGTCGCTTCCGTAACTGAATCGAGTCTTCGGAAGAACCTAAGATAAAAAAGCTGACTCTAGCACGGCTGGTTAATTCTTTTTCCAGGGGAATAATAGTAATTTGAGCGCTACCTGGATCGATACCAAACAAGTTGTCGGTACTACTTTTGATTATCTGTTCAGTTAAAGCTTGTTCTTGTTGATTGAGTAATTTCAGGAAATCTAGATAAAGTAAGACCATAATTTTTTTACCCCGACTAATATTTTCAATATCTAAATTAGCCATGGTCGAATTAGGAATAATCATTAACGTTCCCTTAGCAGCAGTACGAATTTTAGTTGAGCGCAAGCCAATCGATTCGACTCTACCAAACAAACTACTGGGCAAACCAATATAGTCCCCGACAAAAAAGAGTCGGTCTAAATATAAACCGTGTCCACATAGACAACAGTAGTCTTCATTCATGAGCAACATAATTTTCTCAGTTCCTAGTCCCCAATCCCCAGTCCCCAATCCCAGTCCCGTAATCCATTTCAGGAAAGCAAC
>JBCCNG010000124.1:0-9340 GCA_039025955.1 Cyanobacteria bacterium P01_C01_bin.72
GTAATATGGCCAACTTTTTTAAAGCCTTCCTCATGCAAAACCTCCGTCAAAGAAGCTTCAATTAATGGTAAGTTTGTATGATTAATACATCCAACATAATTATAATAATCTTTAAACATTGTTAACTATAAAAGTATGCAAATTAAATTAATTAGAAAATAATTTCGGTAGGGAAATAAATAATTTTGAAGAATATTGCTTCTCATATAGAGAATAAATACTAACAATTAACCACTATCAAAATCTACTTTGGTTTCGATTTTATACTTAATTTCACCTACCTACTTATTTAAAATCCAAATCCTTCTATATGATATACATTCATTCTGGGGTATCTATTACCGAATATTGTTCTTATTGCGTTTGCAGCCCTCCTATTATCAAAAGAAAGAAAGAATTGAAGATTACAGTCATTCGCTACTAGATTACCAATTTCTATCTGACGTTTCATTTTTAGATATTCCCTACGCTCATATCTAGTCATATCGCTAAGATTGCCATCTATTGCTTTTTCAAAATATTTATGCTGTGTTTTGACTTCTGCATAAGAGCCTAAAGCCTGACCTCTCTGATTATGTGCTAGTCCGCCAATATTTAATCTTCCATCATAAAAGCTGTAATTTCCTCTAGAAGTCATAACAAGATGGTCTGATCTATCCCCTGTTACCTCATAAGCATAAATATCGTGTTCTTCAAAGTTTCCTAGCTGTCTGCCAATGACTAAAAAATAACATCCATTATCGTCTACTATTCCCCTACGTACATCCTCTTTTCTTAATCTTTCCTCTTCAGGTATCGCCTGATTGTTAAGAATATCTTTGAATCTTCCCTGTTGATTTGGGGTTAATTGCTTGACCAACTCAAACTCAGCTTCATCTGCATAAGGTTGTCCTGTAATTGGATTAATTTCAGTTTGATGTGCAGGAGCAGTATCGATAAATAAGACTCTTCTGAAAACTTCTATATAAATTAAGATCGGATTTGGCTGTACCCCGCCGCCAGCAGGAGGCGTTACTGGAGGACTAGTGACGGGAGAAGTTACTAAGGCTAAAGTCCCACTTCCAGTTGTATTGCCAATAACAAATTGCCCTCGTTTGTTTTCTTTTTTATTTTGCTGATGAGCAACACTAATTACGCCATCTTCCCCTGCATAAATGCTGTATTGTTCGCCATTCATCTCAAAGGATGCCGCTACTCTGATGTTTCTTGCTGCCTCTAAATAAACATCGCCATTTCTATTGCCTCTATCGGTGCGAATGTAGCCAGTTCTGACTGCGCCAGAATCACTGATAACCGATACATCACCGCTTCGAGAAATAAGATTTTTGGTTCTGACTCTACCTGAAGCCGAAATTGAAATATCACCGCCACGACTATTTATAGCGCCTCTAATAATTGTCGTTCCCTGTTCGGCATCGACGACTACATCACCACCGTAGGTACGAATTCTTCTGGTTAAGACATTCTGTTTAGCAGCAATATTGACACCGATTGCTGAGTCTATGGCTACGCCAGTAGTTACAGAACCTTCTGTACTACCTAAAGCAATTGAACCTAATTTTCTCACTTTATAACTACCTCTGAGATCATAAATCTCGGAGGGTGGGACAGAATCATTGCATAATATAAAGATATGCTAAGAGTTTTGTTTGAATAGATCGTCAACTAAGGTTGGCAAATTTGAAGACTCGTAGGCGAAAAAATATTGTGAGATTAAAGATTAATACCAAATTATGAAAACTGTTTCCGATAGTAAAAGGGCATTCCATAGCGCCTACCCTCGACCCATCAACTCTATCTATCGTCGAGTCATTGAAGAACTGCTGGTAGAAATGCACTTGCTATCAGTTAACTCTGATTTTAAAGCTGACCCCATTTATTACTTGGGAATTGTGACTTCTTTTGAGCGTTTGATGCAGGGTTATCAGCCAGAGGCAGATAAGGAAAAGATTTTTAATGCTCTTTGTACTTCTACTAATGGTGATCCACAGACTTATAAGTCTCAAGCAGCCATTCTGTTGTCTTTGGGCAAGGATAAATCGGTAGAACAGCTAGTTGAGTGGTTTGCTAACCCGACGGCTGGTGATGATACAGGTTATATCGTCGAACCCATTAAGGCGATCACCAGTAACGATAATTTTAAGTATAGTCGTCTGTTTGCCATCGGTATCTATACTCTGCTGGAAGAATGTGACTCTAAGGTCGCACAAGACCAGGAAAAATGCAATGAGGTAGTTGAGCAGATTGCCCAGAATCTCAACATTACTGCTGAAAAGATGAAGAAGGATCTCGATATTTATCGAGGTAGCCTGGAAAAAATGGAGCAGCTACTCAAAGTGATTGAGGACGTGCTGGAGGCAAGCCGTAAACAAAGAGAGAAAAGAGAGCAGGAAAAGCTGGCTAAGTTGAATCAGCAAGACACGGAAAAGAGTGCCGAAAAAGCTCCCGAGACGGAGTCTGCCACCGCAGAATAATCTCTTTGGTCGATCTGCCAGTAGCTCATACTTCTTCTTGATTAGACATTAGTTCATGGCAGATTGCGCTCAATCTTCAACCCTGGCTATCCTGAAGCTGTTCACAATGTGACTTTTGTTGACCCAGATTATTAATCTTATTGATAATTTGCGTTGGAGTCATAGATTTGAGCAGATATTCATCCACGCCACACTTAGTAAATTTCTGCCATTCGTCATGTTCAAAGCGATCGCAGAGCAAAGATACCTTAGTATAGTTGTCGAGAGATGCCTGGGCGATCGCGTGGACGACATTTTCCACATCCATCATGGAACAATCTTGATCGATAATCACAATTCTCGGCTGGAGTAACTCGATCTGACTAACTGCCATGGCTGAATCCGTCAACCAAACTACCTGATAGTCAATCGTATTTAATAGCTGACAGATAAAAGTAGCACTTGCTTCATCTTCAGTGATGATGACAATGGTTTGGGAACTGCTGGAATCTGGAGGCAAAGATTGCACCGCAGCGAGAGAATGTAAATTAGGAGTAGCTTTTTCTGGCAAATAAACGGTAAATACAGACCCCTCATTTAAGGCTGATTCTACCTCGATTGTACCGCCGTGTAGCTCTACTAGTTGCTTGGCTAGGGCTAATCCTAAACCTGTACCGCCATAAACCCGCTGATGTACATTTTCAATTTGCTTAAATTTCTCAAACAGTAGGGGAATTTCCTGGGGTGCAATTCCGATCCCTGTATCCTCAATTTGAAAAATTACCTGGCGCTGCTCTCGCCACACCCTTAAGATTACCTCTCCTCCTGACGGGGTAAATTTAATGGCGTTGTTGAGAATATGGAAAATAATCTCTTTGAGCCTAATTTCATCGGCAAAAAAACTATTTTTCTCTGGCTTGATGTTAATCTCTGTCTTGAGGTCAATCTCTTTTTCTTTGGCTTTCTGCTGCAAGAGCTGGAGCGCATGTCTGACAATATCAGATAAAGCAACCTGCTGGATTTCTAACAGATGCTTACCCGATTCAACATCAGAAAATTCGAGAATATTATTAATCAACGAGAGCAAATGTCTCCCGCTTTGCTGAATCAAATGGAGATACTCATGCTGCTTTTCGGGAGAGAGGGGCATCTTATCTTTAGTTGATGACCACTGTAGCAAAGTACTAGACAAACCGATGACGCAGGTAAGGGGCGTGCGGAGTTCATGACTCATGCTGCCCAAAAAGTCGTGCTTTGATTTGCTAGCGGCTTCGGCAGCAATTAAGGCATCCTTAAGCTGTTGAGATTGAGTTTCCACCTGTTTTTCTAACAATTGCTTCTGCTGCTGCAACTGCTGATAAGACTGATGGTTAAAAATGGCGATCGCCAAATATTCGGCAATCTGACGCAGAAAATAAATCTCCTGATATTTCCAGGCTCTCGGTTCACACTGATGGGCGATAATCAAGCCCCACAGTTGACCCCGAACATTAATCGGCGTTACGAGCTTTGCCTTGACCTGTAACCTGGTCATCAGTGTTTTCAGACAGGGATCTAGGTGGGTATTAGTGCTAATGTCGTTAATCACCAAACCAAAACCTTGTCGATACTTATGACGACAGGCAGAAGTTTTTCCCCAGCAGTCTGCCTCTTGCAGATAGAGAGTAGAGACAATTTCGTTGCTTCTTCTCGCCTCGTAGGTAATTGTATCGACTGTTTTCACTGGCTGCATATTTTGTTGGCTAGATTCGAGGAGAACACCTAGCTGATAAACTAAGAGCCGATCTGACTTTAAGAAATTACAGCTTTTGGCGATCGCCGTTTGAATAATTTCTGCTAAGTTGAGATTTTGACTCACCTGAATCTTAATCTGCTCAAAAATTTTCTCTTGTTCTAGCTGGTAATAAAGTAAATTTTCCATTTGGGGAGCAGAGTGTTGAACATAGTGATGTTGAGCTGGTTCGGAGCTATCAATTAATAATCTAACCGCCTGCAAAATAAAACCTGTAGCCTGGTCTGTATCTTGAGATAATTGGGCAACTAATTTAACACGAAGGTAATTAATATCGCTAATATTCCATTTTTGTCGATAGCCAAATTGAATTAGGCGCTCGATAATTGCCTCATAGGCAAAAATTACACTAACTTCGTCTGTTTCGGCAGCAGCTTTTTTGTCTCGATACAAAAAAGCATTAAACTTTGAAGTTGTTAACAAAAAGAATTCATCTGTTTCTATTTGTTGTGAAGTATATTTTTGAGACTCATTTTCTAGTAGTTTAATTATCGTGTCTTGTGTCAATAACTGAGTGCCAACCTGAGATGCCATATTCATCCAAAGTTTAGCAAGCTGTTGCCAAACTGAGTCAGGGACGTTTCTTTTAAAAACTAATGAAGATGAGTAACTCGACACAATTAGAATCCAGCAACGAAGACAATATTTTCCTTTATTTAGCTTGGCTCATTTTCCAGAGCTTTAACTGAACTGTAATTATTTCTCAAGATTAATAGCTTGATCAATTTATGCATAAAATCGCAGCTTTACCTGGTGGTTGGAATCCCAATACGACAGGAGTAATTTTGATTGAACAATCACCTGCACCCATTATTTTTCTGACCTATGCCGATACAGATATTCAAACTTTAGCTGCCGCCCAATCTCTTTTAGCAGCAGATTTTCCTGCTGTTAGAGCAGCTAATTTAGCAAACTTGCAGCAGCAGTTAAGTATTGATGTCTATATAGAAACTGTCGTGGCTCAAGCCAAAGCGGTAGTTTTGCGGCTCTTAGGGGGCAGTACATACTGGTCCTATGGATTTGAGCGGATTAAAGAAGTTGCTCAAGCAGGTAATATAGCTCTATTTGTTTTACCAGGAGATAATACTCCCGACCTAGATTTAATTAGCCATTCTACGGTTTCTTTGGCGGCTGTTAATCGCTTCTGGCGCTATGTAATTGAAGGCGGCAGCAAAAACTATCTTCATGCATTGCAATATCTTAGTGATGTTTGTTTTCAAACGAAATATAATCCTGATTTACCAGAAGTCGTACCTAGTTTAGGTATATATACTGGGCAAAAAAACTCGCCTAAGACTGCTAAATTTGGAGACAAATTAAACCGGAAAAATAATTATGACTTTACTAGGATTCCCCCTGAATCTGATTGTATAATCCTGTTTTATCGCTCTCACTACCTAGCAGGAAATACTACCGCCATAGATCATCTATATCAGTCTTTAATTACTCGTGGTTTACAGCCACTAACGATATTTGTTGATTCATTAAGAAATGTAGAACTACAGCAACAACTGTTGGTTTTGCTTCAAAAAACACAGGTTAAATTATTACTTAATACTACTAGTTTCTCTCTGGCAAAAATTGGCGAATCAGCTCAATTAAAATTTTGGCAAGAGCTAAATGTACCGATACTCCAGGTAATCTTGAGCAGTAGTACTGAGTCCCAATGGCAATCAAGTTCTCAGGGATTGATGCCCAGAGATGTGGCAATGAATGTGGCACTGCCTGAAGTTGATGGCAGGATCATTTCCCGCGCAGTTGCCTTTAAATCTGTCGCCACTTGGAACGAGGCATTAGAAACAAATATAGTTGTCTATCAACCACAAAGCGATCGCCTGGATTTTGTAGCTGATTCTGCCCTTAACTGGATTACTCTGGCGGATACTCCTGTGGCCGAGCGTAAAATAGCTTTGATCTTGGCTAATTATCCGAATAAGGATGGCAGAATTGCTAACGGCGTGGGTCTAGATACTCCAGCAAGCTGCATCAGAATTCTCGCGGCTTTGCAACAAGCAGGTTACACCCTAGAAGATCTGCCGCAAACAGGGGATGAACTAATTCAGCGACTCACCCAAGGTATTACTAACGACCCCGAAAGTGCTAATCGTTCTGGCTACCAAAGTTTATCCTTAGAGGAGTATCAGAACTATTGGCAGACCTTACCACAGCCAGTACAGGAGGGCATCAGTCAGCGGTGGGGACAGGTTGAAGAAAACTACAGTACCTCGATGCCGATTGCGGGCATTCAGTTGGGCAATGTATTTATCGGTATCCAGCCGTCACGGGGATATGACCTTGACCCCAGCTTAAATTATCATGCGCCAGATCTTGAACCCACCCACGCATATTTAGCTTACTATCACTGGCTACGCAGCAGTTTTGGAGTACAGGCAATTGTTCATGTCGGCAAGCATGGCAATCTTGAATGGCTGCCAGGGAAAAGTCTGGCGCTGTCGGCGAACTGCTATCCTGAAGTGGCACTCCAGGCAATACCCAACATCTATCCTTTTATTGTCAATGATCCAGGGGAAGGTTCTCAGGCAAAAAGACGCTCCCAAGCAGTAATTATTGATCATCTGACCCCACCCCTGACCCGCGCTGAACTTTATGGTGGCTTGGAAAAGCTGGAGGCTCTCATTGATGAATACTACGAGGCACAGAGTTTAGATCCCACACGCCTGGACATTATTAGCGATCGCATTACCCAACTTGTCAAAGCAGAAAACCTAGCTCAAGATCTGGGTCTACAACCCACTGACACAGAGACTTTGGCACAGTTTTTGAGCGTTGCCGATGGTTATCTGTGCGAACTCAAGGAGGCGCAAATTCGTGATGGCTTACATATCTTAGGGCAATGTCCCGACGGCGAACAGCTACGAGATTTAATTATTGCCATTGCTCGTTCTCCCAGCTATGGTCGTTTGGGACTAACTCAGGCTTTGGCGCAGGATTTGGGCTGGGATTTTGATCCTTTGTTAGGGGCAGATCAGGATTTTGCCCGAGAGCAGATCTGTCTTACTGCTCTCAACAATATAGGTATAAATAACATTAGCGCTAAATATCTTCCCCAGTTAGAGCAGCTCAAAAATGCGGGAGATGCGATCGCCATACTCGAAGAAATCGCCCAAGAATTAGTAAGCAATCTGCTTCAGAAACAACCCTTTACTTTTGATCTTTTACCATTAACCTCTAAGCAACTTAGGTGGATCAAACAAACTCTGTTGCCCAATCTGATTCAGAGCGATCACGAAATTAGTAATTTGCTCCAGGCATTAGACGCTAAATACGTACCTAGCGGTGCATCAGGCGCACCCACCAGAGGTAGACCAGAAGTGTTGCCCACAGGACGTAATTTTTATGGGGTAGATATTCGCGGCATCCCCACCGAAACCGCATGGCAAGTAGGCAGTGATGCTGCCGCCGTGCTGATTGAACGCTATACCCAAGAACATGGTGAATATCCTCAGACTTTAGCTATCTCTATTTGGGGAACTTCAACGATGCGTACTGGGGGAGACGACATTGCTCAAGTGATGGCGCTATTGGGAGTTAGACCAGTGTGGGACGGTATCTCTCGACGAGTAGTAGATTTTGAGGTCTTACCTACCGCTGTCTTAGGTCGTCCCCGTGTAGATGTCACCGTGAGAATTTCAGGCTTTTTTCGTGACTCGTTTCCCAACATAATTAATTTATTAAATGAGGTAACTCAGACAATTGCCGACTTACCTGAAGCGCCAGAGATGAACCCCCTGGCTCACAATGTACAGCAAGAGCAACGACAGCTAGAGACAGCGGGAATCAACCCAGCTACCGCCAAGGAAAAAGCAGGCTATCGTATCTTTGGTTCTAAACCAGGGGCTTATGGGGCAGGAATGCAGGGCTTGATTGAAGCGCAAAACTGGCAAAGTGACGAGGACTTGGGACGGACATATCTTAACTGGAGTTCTTATGCCTATGATTCTCATGGTAAGGGCAAGGCTGCCCCCGAAGCTTTTAAATCTCGTCTCCAGCAGCTACAGATTGTTTTGCATAACCAGGACAACCGCGAACATGATTTGTTAGATTCCGACGACTACTATCAGTTTCAGGGGGGCATGACGGCGGCAGTTAGGAGTTTAACAGGCAAAAATCCTCAAGTGTATTTTGGCGATAATTCTCAACCCAGTAATCCCCGCGTGCGCAAACTAACCGAAGAGATTGCCCGCGTCTATCGTTCACGAGTGGTTAATCCTAAGTGGATCAAAGGGGTGATGCGCCATGGTTATAAAGGCGCATTTGAAATGGCGGCGACGGTAGATTATTTATTTGCCTACGATGCCACTGCTAACTGTGTTGCCGATCATATGTATCAAGGAGTGGCACAGGCTTATCTTTTTGACCCCAAGGTACAGGATTTTATGCAGACGAAGAACCCTTGGGCATTACGAGATATGTCGGAACGGCTCTTAGAGGCTCATCAGCGTGGACTCTGGCGCAACGTTGATTCCCAAATGATTGACCAGCTAAAAGCGATCGCCAATCAATCGGAAGCTGTAATTGAGGAAATATAGCTCAAAAAAATCACTCAAGAAGATTTTAAACTTGAGCAGTTGCCATTGATAGTTCTTGTGCCGCAGCACGATCTAACAGCCAAATTAGTTCTCCCTGGGGTTGGATCAGACGGGAGGGATATTTCATGGCATCCCCTTGAGGAGCAAAGACTTGCTCCAGTGCAGGGCGTTTATTCTCTCCCGCTACCATGAATAAGACGCATCGTCCCTGATTGATCAGAGGTACAGTAAAAGTAAGACGGGGTTGACCATCTTTATGACCAACTGTAATCAGGCGATCTCTTACCGTTAGGGCAGTTGTGTGAGGAAATAACGACGCAGTATGTCCATCATCTCCCATTCCCAACAGGATCAGATCAAAGCGGGGAATTTCTGCTGAGTCAGAAAAAAACTCTCTTAGTTCGGCCTCATATTTTGCTCCATCCTCTTGAGGATTTACTCCTGTGGTGTTAATTGGATGCAGGTTAGCAGCAGGAATATCAATTTTGTCTAGCCAAGCCTGCCGCGCCATAAGCTGATTACTATCTTGATGAGTTGCGGGGACA
>JBCCNG010000125.1:0-9335 GCA_039025955.1 Cyanobacteria bacterium P01_C01_bin.72
GTGGGAGGAGACATTTGCCGTTCGACAGTGGTAAGTCTGGCAATTACGGCTTTGGGGGAAGTATTGCCGCCACAGGCTATCTGTCGCCATACTGCTCGACCAGGAGATCTGATTGTGGCTACGGGTTGTCATGGTCGATCTCGGGGTGGTTTAGAATTACTGCTCAACCCAGAGTTAGGGGGTATTTTAACGACTAAGGAGCGAGAGAGTCTGATTGAGGCTCATCAACGACCACAACCCCGACTTGATGTCTTACCCCACTTAAGAGAAATTGCTCCAGAAATAGCGATCGCTGGTATGGATAGCAGTGATGGTTTAGCCGATGCCGTCAGGCAAATTTGTCGCCGCAGTAGTGTAGGTGCGGTATTAAATCGTTCTCAGATTGCGATTGATCCAGGTTTAATTAAACTAGTCGGTCAGGAAAAAGCCTGGTCATGGGTACTAAATGGCGGAGAAGATTTTGAATTGATTCTCTGTCTACCTGAGGCTGCGGCACAGCAGCTAGTAGCCAAACTGGGGCATGATGCCGCCATAATTGGCAAAATTACCCCTGAGCCTGAAATTACTGTTGTTGCGCCTAATAGTCTTGCGGAGAAGGAAAATATCGCTTTAGAAGGTGGATTTCAACATTTCTCAAATTAGCTCAGTTATTTGAACGATATTTTATTCATTCATACCACGGAGAAAATAGTTATCTTGGTATGGATTTGTAATTTAAAAATGGGAAAGATAGGACAGTAAGAGAAAATTATGAGCCAATTAAATGATCTGCTTTTCTCTTGGTCGTCGGGAATAGCTCGTTGGAATTGCAATGAATCAGTCTATCCAAGGTTCATGATAAATTAATGTCCCATTCAGTTTCTCATCAAACTATAGAGCAGCAATTGCCTAAGACTATGCAACATTATCCAGATTGCGATCGCCTGGCAAATACTATTTTGCAGATTGCCCTGAATAATACTGATGGCTTGGCAATTTTGTCTGGTTTAGCAGCAACCCTCGGCAGTATATTTGCTGTTGATTCTTGTATTATCGTTTCCCGAACTATCGATGCTCAACAGGTTAACCAAGTTGGCTCTTGGCAAGATTCCCAACCTCTAGCAGATAAGGCACTTCAGCAGCTATCGGCTCTGTCAATACCGCCCGATAGTAATTCTGCTTCTCTTTTAGTTGAGTCAACTTCGCCTTTATTTACTGCCCTTAACTGCCTACTGCGAAAGATCGCGCCAGGCAAAAGCTGGTTGGGCATGACTACCCAGGTTCAAGGTCAAAATAATGGTCTAGTACTGTTACTTAAATCTGAGAACGCAGAATGGACAGCAACAGAAGCCGAATTATTAACGCAAATAGCTAGTTCTCTGGCAATTTCTATTTCTCAGGCTCAACTACAACAGCAGTCTCATACTAAATCTCGCTACCAAAACTTACTCAAAAATCTGAGTCGCGAAATTAGCCAAGGTTATCAACTCAAGTCCTTACTGCAAAATTGCCTCGCCGAAATTGGTCATGCCTTGCAGCTAGACCGCAGCATGATTTTAATGTTCAAATATCAAAATCCCCTCAAAGCCAAAGATCGAGGGCAGAAAACCGTTAAGGGAACGGCAAAGATTACCTGTCAGTGGAGTTCTCATAACCCCTCATTATCAACTCCTGGTTCATTTAACCTCAGTAATTCTGATTTATGCCAGCAAGCCTGGCGCAATGCCCCAGACTGTCTAGATCTCGATTCTGATGCCGCTTTTCCTGATTTAAATGTAGAAGCGGTAACAACCAGAGGCAGTGCTTTGTTGATGATGCCTTTGATGGGCAAAAAAACTAGCGAAACTGATTCGGCAATGGTTCTGGGCTTTTTACTACTTCAGAAAGATCTTCCGCATTACTGGTCACAGGATGAGCGGGAACTAATTGGCTGGGTGGGAGTACAAATCAGTACGGCAATTGTCAATGAACAGACCCTTAATCGAGTTCAGCTAATTGTTGATGAGAGAACAGCCCAGCTAACCTCTAGTATCGATATGCAGGGTAAGCTATCGGCAAAGATGCGTCAGCACATTGAGCAGTTACAAAAGCTAAATCAGCTCAAGGACGACTTTATGAACAGCATGAGTCATGAGCTAAAAACTCCGCTGACCAGTATGAAAATTGCCATCAAAATGCTGCGTCAGCCTGAAATTCCGCCTCAGATGCGTGAAAAGTATTTAGATATCCTGGAGCAAGAATGGAATCGTGAATATAACCTGATTAAAGATTTGCTGACTCTGCAACAGGTAGAGTCGGGGCAGCTCGATTATAGTCCCCAAGAGCTGGATCTGGCTCAAACCATAACCAGTCTGAGTCAATCATTTAGGGATAAGTGGCAAGAAGAACGAGATATTAATTTAGTTTGTCATCTTGAAGCACCAGACCTGAAAATCCACACCGATGCCGAGAGCTTGAAACACATCCTGCAAGAGCTGCTAACTAATGCGGGTAAATATTGTGATTCTCATACTACAATTGAGCTGGCTGCATCCAGCCAGTTAACGGCACAGGAGGAAGAAATTGTTATTTCAGTTGCTAATCTTGGTGCAGGAATTGCCGTCGAAGAACTGCCACATATATTTGATAAGTTTCGGCGAGGTCAGGGGGTAACGGATCGCGCAGTGCCAGGAACAGGGCTAGGCTTGACTTTGGTGCAGTACTTAGTTGAGCATTTAGGCGGTACAATCAGCGTCACCAGCAAACCATTAGCAGACGATCAAAAGACATTTTTAACTACTTTTGTGCTTAAATTACCGCAAATTCAACCATCAATTGGTTAGGCTAGTTAGGAGTTATTTAATATTAGTTAATAACTGTTGTTAATTACTTTTTACTTAATCTTATTGCTCAACTGGTCGGTCGAATATCTCTATGAAATGGCATCAAAGTAAAAAGTCTTCTTCGCTAAAATCAAGGCGATCGCCCTTAGATGGCTATCGTTATTCGCCATTGTTGCGCCAGTTCCAAGTTTTTAGCATTGCCATTAGGCTGCTTACTACTATCTGGTGGAATAAACTAACGGGCAATAATACACCTCAGCGGCGATATCGAAACGCTCGTTGGCTAGTTCAAAATATTTTAGAGTTAGGCCCCACTTTTATTAAAATAGGACAGTCTTTATCGACCCGCGCCGATTTAATTCCGATTGAATATATCGAAGAGTTTGGTCAACTACAGGATCAAGTTCCGCCTTTCTCTTCCGATTTGGCGATCGCCGCAGTAGAACAGGAATTAGGTAAGCCAATTACCCTGCTGTTTGCCGAGTTTAGTCCGACTCCTTTAGCGGCGGCTAGCTTGGGACAGGTACATAAAGCCAAACTGCATACTGGAGAAGATGTTGTCGTTAAAGTACAGCGACCTGGTTTAGAAAGGTTGTTTAACCTAGATTTTGAAATCTTACACCGTTTAGTTCGTTGGCTTAATCGACTCTCCAAAGATGTTCGTAAGTTTAACCTAGAGGGAATTTACCGCGAATTTTTTGAGCTACTATATCTGGAAATTGATTATGTTCATGAAGGCAAAAATGCTGATCGCTTTCGTCAGAATTTTCAGAACTATCAAAGAGTTGCTGTACCCAAGGTGTATTGGCAATATACCACCTCAAGAATTTTAACCCTAGAATATCTCCCAGGAATCAAAATTGATAATCGACCTGCTTTAGAAGCAAGTCAAATCGATACCCAAGAAGTAATTCAGTTGGGCATTACCTGCTACCTGAAACAGCTTCTAGAAGATGGCTTTTTTCAATCTGACCCCCATCCAGGAAATATGGCAGTCAGCCCAGGGGGAGATATCATCTTTTATGACTTTGGCACGATGGCGGAAGTAAAGACCATCGATAAAGACCAGATGATTAAAACTTTCTTTGCCGTCCTCAAGAAAGACGCAGACGAAGTAGTAGAAACTCTGATCTACATGGGTCTGATTGAGCCTGTGGCGGACATGACTCCTGTAAAACGGATGATTGCTTTTATGATCGAAGAGTTTCGCGATAAGCCAGTAGACGTGAAGGCTTTTGAGCAGATTACCGACGAAGTTTACAGTATTTTTGAACAGCAGCCCTTTCGCTTACCGCCTCAGATGACTTTTGTAGTCAAGTCTCTAACTACCCTAGACGGTATCGCCCGCGCCCTAGACCCGCAGTATAACCTTTTGGCAGCAGCCCAGCCTTTTCTGAAGCAGATAGCATTCCAGCAGCAGCAGGGCAACATGCTGGGTATTCTTGCCCGTCAAACCAAAGACTTTATCCAGTACAAGCTACGTCAGCCCAACCGTACTCAAACCTCCATTATGCGCCTAGAGTCTCGCTTAGATTTGGGGGAATTACAGGTTAAGGTCAAGTCAATTGAAAGCGAGCGATCGCTTAGACAGATTCAACTGGGAATTAAAAGTCTGATCTATACCTGTCTTTCGGGGTTTAGTATGCTGTCGGGTTCAGTTTTACTGGTAGGAAATTTAGAAGGAGTAGCGATCGCTCTATTTTGTTTTGCTGGCTTCTGGTTTGTCCTGCTGCTCAAGTCTTTAACCAGCATGGCAGCAAGAGAAAAAATGTACAAAATGGCGCAAAAGTAGCTATCTCTCTTCTACAAAAATTGTTCGAACCATTGTGACGATTTTGCTGTCTAAAAATAGGTCAGCCTGATTTAGCGCCCGTCATCAGGTACAATTAAATGTCGATCTCTAAGCATATATTTTAGCTTCATGATTTCTAGTAATGACTTTCGCACAGGAGTTACTGTTGAGCTTGATGGCTCTGTCTGGCGGGTAGTAGAATTTTTACACGTCAAACCAGGTAAAGGTTCAGCATTTGTCAGAACTAAGCTCAAAAATGTCCAAACAGGAAACACAGTAGAAAAAACTTTTCGTGCTGGAGAAAGTGTTCCCCAAGCAAATTTGGAAAAGCGCAGTATGCAGCACACTTATAAAGACGGAGAAGAGTTTGTCTTTATGGATATGCAAACCTACGAGGAAACCCGAATTAATAATGAGCGCTTGGGCAATCGCGTTAACTTTTTGAAAGAAGAAATGGAAGTCAACGTCATTTTCTGGGATGAAAAGGTACTAGAGATTGAATTACCCACTTCTGTGGTTCTAGAAATTACAGACACTGATCCTGGTGTGAAAGGAGACACAGCAACAGGAGGTACGAAACCAGCGATCGTCGAAACAGGAGCGCAAGTAATGGTTCCTCTATTTATTTCCATTGGCGAGAAAATTAAGATTGATACTCGCGATGGTTCTTACCTGGGTCGAGAGAATTAAATTTCTGCTACTGAATTAACTAATAATTCCTCAAATCTCTTAGATATGTAAGATGCTGCGTAACTGTCTTTGAGAACGACAAAATTACTCTTAATAATGGCTGGATAGTTTGTGTCTATAAATTTCCAAGAACTTCGTGATTTGTTAGGGGCGATCTCTCAAACCGACATCACTGAGTTAGTTCTGAAAAACGCTGATTTTGAATTAACGGTACGTAAAGAGAAGAGTTTAGTAGCAGTTCCGCCAACTGCGATCGCTCCCCCCATAGTTGAAGCTGTGACACCACCATCACCAATCCCCAGTGTGACAGCTACAGCTCCCGTGCCGAAAACTCCCGCTACCCCAGCGGTAGATGACAAGAAATGGGTGGATGTTACTTCACCCATGGTCGGAACATTTTATTCTGCCCCGGCTCCTGACGAAGATTCTTTTGTCAGTGTGGGCGATCGCATTACAAAAGGGGATACGGTATGTATCATTGAAGCAATGAAATTGATGAATGAAATCGAAGGAGAAGTAACTGGTCAAATTATGGAGATAGCGGTGCAGAATGGTGAACCAGTGGAATTTGGTCAGGTTTTGATGCGGGTCAATCCAGGTTAGTCTGGGGTAAAACGGAGATCTCTTGAGCCTCGGTATTGATTTTAGTATCGAATTAATTAGTAGTTAAACCTTATGGAAGTTCTGACGATTGTATTGGCAAGCCTGCTATCGATAGGTTCTAGCGGTGGGTTCGTCCTTGATCGTGTTGTTCAGGGAAAAATACGCTCTCAGGTGAGCAGTGTGGAACAGCAAGCAGTCAGAATTGATAATCGACCCAATTATCGTGTGGCGCAGGGAAAAATTGCTCGGATCAGAATTGCTAACAGAGGAGTTATCATCGAACCTGGAGTGAGGATTGCAGCTCTGGATCTAGAAACTGATCCTCTGGCTGTTAAACTCGACCAGCTCAAGCTCGGTAGCTTGGAAGATTTACAATCATCTCTGGCTGCACCGGCTTCAGGGGTTGCCAAACTAGTTTTTACCGAAGCTGACCTCAACCAAGCTCTAGAATCTCCTGAAATTCAAGCTCAACTCCAAAAGACTCTGAATCGTTTCGTTGCTCGTAGAAGTGGTTCAAATAATGTCGCTCGCTATCAAATATCTGATATTAGCCTGGAAATGCGACCGAAAAACCGTCTTCAAGTAAGTTTTAAGCTGGATAGGGCGAGACCTAAACCTAACCTCAAACTAGATTCGACTAATGGAACTTCCAGCAGTGAAAATACCTCTAGAGAATTAGTGATTAGTTTAGAATTGGCTTTCCAAATAGTTGGGGGTCAAGCAATTCGCCTGATCAATCCCCAGGGAACGGTTAATGGTCGTCCGATGTCTTCCAGGCTGCTCAATGGCTTTGCTGAAGGAATTAGCGATCGCCTTAACTTAAATACTTTGGAAGCAGACGGAATTCTGGCTCGTATCTTACAATTAGAGATCAATGAGGATAACTTACAGCTAGTCGGATTCTTTCGCTTAGAAACCGAGATGCCCTAAGTCTTCAGCACACAGTCTAGACATTTCCTTGTATCAGGAGCGTAATCCATGGGGGATCATCAAAAAAATCGTCTTTCGCTTACGGTGATGGCAGCCATCACTGGAACAATTTTAGCAGCGGGGGGAGGAGTTGCTTGGTGGACAAAATCTAACCTTGAGCAAAGCGCTAAGGTGGTTCAGCCCAATCCATCTACTATCAAACCAGGAGAAATCGATCCTGCCATTCCTGAAGCAATTACGGAAGAGAAGGTCGTTAAAATTTGCTGGCTGAAGCCAACAGGGGAAGGGATTGAGTTAGTCCCCAGCACCATGACCTTCAAGAAATCAGTTAAGTCTGAGCGAGTTTTGGCAACTGCATTGGAAACTTTGCTGGCTCAACCACCAGCCGATGCGGAATACACCACAGCCATTCCTCAAGGAACAAAGTTATTGAGTCTATCTACCAACGATACAGGAACTCATATCAATCTATCTAAAGAGTTTGTTGCTGGTGGCGGTAGCGCCTCCATGAGTAGCCGACTGGCACAGATTATTTTTACAGCTAGCAGTTCCAGTGAACAAGATCTGATCTGGATTGATGTCGAAGGCAAGCCGCTGCAAAATTTAGGAGAAGAAGGGATTGTAGTTAGCCAACCGATGACTATGAAGGATTTTGCTGATAACTTTGAAGGTTTTAATTTTGACAAATCTTCTTAAATTAGCTGATGTTATTGATGGCGCTTGGGCGACCTAAACTGCCTCTATTTTGAGCATGGAGTACGGCGGATTTATTTTGTTCATAGTTTATAAACTACCCCGCCTCATGGGAGGATGGGGTTTTTAGTAGCCTTAAATTACCTTCAACTAAATCCAATTATTAAAAGATACGAATCTGAAAATTAGATAAGTAGCTCAAATGCTTCTGACCTCTGACCCCTAACCCTCGACCTACAAAATTTTTAAGTATTATGTCCAAACGTGATTTAGTATAAGGCGATTTTTATCGATAACTACCAACCGAATTACAGCACGATAGGATATCTTTATCTTAACGACTCTGGTGTCTATCTGGAAAACAGTCCTTACCTGGGATGAAAAATTCATTCTCGCGCAACAAAAAGCTTCGTCGCCGCAATCGGCTGGTTAAATGGCTGTCTCCTGGATTATTTATCAAACGCTGGTTGTTAATCAGCGCTGGCGGCTTTGTTTTGGTGGTAGTTGGTTCGGCAATTTGGAGTAAGCTTACCCCAATCTATCGCTTGCTTTCTTTAACTTCCCAGTTTCTAGAATTTTTGACTACTGTAGTTCCCAGCTATATTTCGGGTCCATTGGTGGTAATCATGGGAATCTTCCTCATTTTTTGGGGACAATCGAGAACGATGGGTTCAATTACCGACGTATTGGGTGTTGACAAGGATAAGCGATTGGTGGACATGCTGCTAGATCGTCGTCGTCTCAACCGTGGACCCAAAATTGTGGTTGTTGGTGGTGGCACTGGTCTTTCCACTCTCCTACGAGGTCTTAAAGAATATAGCGGCAATATTACGGCAATTGTTACCGTCGCCGATGATGGTGGCTCTTCGGGCAGACTCAGAAGAGAAATTGGCGTGCTGCCTCCAGGAGATATTCGTAACTGCTTGGCGGCGCTAGCAGATGAAGAGGAATTATTAACTGAACTGTTTCAATATCGTTTTGAAGCAGGAGATGGATTAATCGGTCACAGTTTTGGAAATCTGTTTCTCACGGTGATGAGCGAAATTACGGGAGACTTGGAACAGGCGGCAACTGCTAGTTCTAAGGTGTTGGCAATCAGCGGTAAGGTACTCCCTGCTACCCTAAGTGACGTTAGTTTGTGGGCAGAAATGGAGGATGGCAGATTAATTGAGGGAGAGTCTAATATTCCCGAAGCTAAAGGTAAGATCAAGAATATTGGCTGTATTCCCGCCGATCCTCCCGCCCTCCCCTCTGCCGTTAGGGCAATAGAAGAGGCCGAGTACATTATTATTGGTCCAGGGAGTCTCTATACCAGCATCATTCCTAATCTACTTGTACCAGAAATTAGAGATGCGATCGCCAATGCCGATGTTCCGCGTATCTATGTCTGCAACATTATGACTCAGCCAGGGGAAACTGAGGGATACACCGTAGCCGACCATATTAAGGAAATTGACCGTATTAGCAAAGGCAAGCTGTTTGATGCGGTTCTAGTACATCGCAAACCTCCCAGTGCTGTTTCCCTACAACGCTACGCCCTGGAAAACTCTCATCCCGTAGATTTGGATCGTCAAGAGATTGCCAAGCTGAATCGGCGTATTGTCATGGCAAACGTGATGGAAGAAGATTCAGCGCGAGGACACGTACGCCATAGTTCTAGCCAGCTAGCTAGAGTGTTGTTGCGTTGGTATAGCGGCAAGTGGCAACCCAAAATCTAACTACTATTGCCCTTAATCTAGTAACTATTGCATAAAACTATTAGCAGGTTTTAATTGAAGCTGTCTCTGCAAAATAGTTGGAAATAGTTAGAAAACCGACATTTCGCA
>JBCCNG010000126.1:0-9313 GCA_039025955.1 Cyanobacteria bacterium P01_C01_bin.72
CTTGTCTTTACAGTATATTAGCTGGCGATCGCTCGAAAAAATTCTCAAACTGACTGTAGAAGAAAATAAAAATAATAGTCACAATAGTCTCACGGACTGTCTTTATGAAATAGACTGGCAGCCCAAAAGCCTATCTATTACAGATGATCTAGATAACCTAAACATACCAGAAGGCGATCTCTGGCTCATTTTCAGCCCCGCTAGTCAGGTTGTGGCACAGTTAACCACTGAATTAGAAGGTACTTTAATCTTACTCGGCGATCGCTCTGAGAAGACAGCAGAATATATTATTAATCCCTATCAGTTGGCAGATTGGCAGAATTTATGGCACACACTGAAGCCCCTACCAACTGAAAATATTAAAATTGCCTATTTCTACACCCAGGACGAAATAGAATTAGCCACACCAGATCCAGAGAGAGGAATTTGCCAAGATATTTTTTATCTCATGCAGTCTCTTACTGCTGCCGAGATCAAGCTCACTCAGCTAAATATCATTACTACCGCAACTCAATACCAAACCGTTACCAACCTTGCGGGAGGAGTATGGGGTTTTGGTCGCACCCTCCAGCAAGAATATCCTCATTTGCAGGTGAAACTACTCGATGTTGCAGGTTTAACCGAAACTACTGTTCAGCAACAGATCCTTCCAGAATTACTTGCTGCTGAGAATGAAAGCCAGGTGGCATATGACGACCAGCAAAGGTATGTCCCCCGACTTGTACCGAGAAACAAGATCCTAGACCGCCCTTTCCGTCTGCAACTCTCCGACTACGGCACTCTAGATAATCTTGCCCTAGCACCCCAAGAGCGTCAGTCACCCAAGCCAGGAGAGATCGAAATCGCCGTTACCGCTAGCGGCGTTAATTTCCGCGATGTCCTCAACGCCTTGGGAGTATTAAAAGAATATCTGCAAACAATGGGATTTGCCGACTCTACCGAAGTTCCCTTTGGTGGTGAATGCGCGGGGACGGTAGTAGCTGTGGGCGCAGGAGTGACGGATTTCCAAATCGGCGATCAGGTAATTGCGGCTCAGGCGGTAGGTAGCTTAAGCAGCCACGTTACAGTAAATGCTAAATTTGCGATCGCCAAACCTGAACATCTGAGTTATGCCGAAGCAGCAACTATACCCACGACTTTTCTAACTGCCTATTACGGGCTACATTATCTGGCTCAGATCAAACCAGGAGATAAGATTCTGATTCACGCAGCGGCGGGAGGCGTGGGGCAAGCGGCAGTACAAATTGCTCAACAGGCGGGGGCAGAAATCTACGCCACTGCTTCAAAAGGAAAATGGGACTTTCTCAAAGCTGCGGGTATCAAACATGTCATGAACTCCCGTAACCTAGATTTTGCTAGCGAGATTATGGAGTTAACGGAGGGAAAAGGCGTAGATCTAATTCTTAATAGCCTTAACGGTGACTTCATCCCCAAAAATCTAGCAATTCTTGCTCCCAACGGCAGATTTGTCGAAATTGGCAAGGTAGGAATCTGGGAGCGATCACAAGTAGCCGCTCAACGAGCCGATGTTAGTTATTTTCCTTTTGACCTCTTAGAAGTTTCTCATCAAGACCCCGATTTAATTAAACGGCTGTTCCTCGAACTTCGTCAGCAGTTGGTAGCAGATAAGTTAAAGCCTTTACCCCATAAAACTTTCCCCATCCAGCAGGCGGATGAAGCTTTTCGCTACATGGCTCAGGCAAAACATATTGGCAAGGTAGTGATCGAACTACCCCAACCCCAGCAGCTAGTTAAAGCGGACGCAAGCTATCTCATTACAGGGGGTACAGGAGCATTAGGGTTAGAAGTAGCCCACTGGCTCGCAGCCGAGGGAGCAAAGCACCTAGTTCTTTTAGGTCGAAGTCAACCTTCTGATTTAGTGCAACAGGCGATCGCCAAATTGTCACAGCAGCAGGTGAAAGTGCAGTTATTTCAGCTAGATATCGCTGATTATGCCACTCTAGAGCAGGTTATCACTTCCATCGATGGGTATCCCTTGAAGGGCATTATTCATGCCGCAGGGGTGCTAGATGATGGATTACTTAACAGCATTTCCTGGGAGCGTTTCCAGCAGGTTTTACAGCCCAAGGTTACAGGGGCTTGGAATCTCCATCAAGCCAGCGCCAAGCTAGACTTAGACTGGTTTGTCTGCTTCTCTTCCATCGTTTCTGCCTTTGGTGCAGCAGGACAAAGTAACTATGCCGCAGCTAATGGCTTTATGGACAGCCTGATGAATTATCGTCGCCAGCAGGGTTTACCAGGACTAAGCATTAACTGGAGTATCTGGTCAGAAATTGGCATGGCAAGCCTTTTAACTAGCGAACAGCAGCAAAGACTACAGCAGCAGGGTCTAACGGCGATCGCTCCCTCCGCAGGAATTAAGCTCTTAAAACAGCTACTACAGCAGCAAGCAGAGCAAACAGTTGTCTTCCCTGTCGATTGGGCAACCTTCCTACATCAGCAGCCCCAGAATTCTTTCTTTGAGGCAGTACAGCCCGTTATTCAGCCCGTTACTGGGGTCAAAATAGCGGCTTCTTCTTTTCTGCAACAGCTAGCCCAAACACCACCTGAACAGCGGCACGATTTATTACAGTCCGATATTCGCGGACAGATAGCGAAAGTGCTAGGGTTTGCCGATCCTGAAGATGTTGATACTCAAGAGAAATTCGCCGATTTAGGTATGGATTCACTGATGGCAGTGGAGTTTAAAAATAGTCTCCAGGCTAGCTTTGGCGATGCTATCTCTTTAACAGCCGCTTTCGATTATCCTAATGTGGAACAGCTAACGGACTATATTACTCAAGAACTAGCCACAGGCAACGTTTTGGCGGGTGTTATTTCAACCCCTCAACAGTCAGCTAAACCAGTAGCCCAGCCTGACCCAGCCAGCAAAATTCAGCCTCAGATCAAGCAGACTGCTGTAACTCCGATAATTAGAAGCAAGATCGAAATTAAGCCCGAATACAGTCAGTTCAAATTAACACCCGAATATATCAGCCTGACCAAAGATCTACAAAAAGTCAATCAGCTTGGAAATCCCTTCTTTAGCTTGCACCAGGGTATTGCCCAAGACACAATTCAAACTAACCAGGAATCCCTGATTAACTACTCCAGCTACAACTACCTGGGCATGTCAGGAGATCCGCAAATAATTGCCGCAACCCAACGAGCGATCGCCGAATACGGGACTTCTGTTTCTGCCAGTCGTGTCTTATCAGGAGAGCGACCAATCCATTTGGAGTTGGAACAGGAAATTGCGGATTTAATCGGCACAGAAGCAGCGATCGTCTATGTGGGAGGACATGCCACTAACGTCAGCACCATAGGACATCTATTTAGTGAAAATGACCTAATCATCTGTGATGCCCTCAGCCATAACAGTATCAAAGAAGGTTGTAAACTATCGGGGGCGAAGGTAATTGATTTCCCCCACAACGATTGTCAGGCTTTACAGTCCATTCTCGAACAAGAAAGAACTAACTATCAGAAAGTCTTAATTGCGATCGAAGGTATTTATAGTACCGATGGCGATCTTGCTCCTCTACCCGAAATTGTCGCCCTCAAACAGCATTATCAAACCTTCTTACTGGTGGACGAAGCACATTCCATTGGCGTATTAGGACTATCAGGAGGTGGTATCCGAGAACATTTCGATCTTCAGCCCACTGATGTCGATTTGTGGATGGGGACTTTGAGTAAATCCTTTGCTAGCTGTGGTGGCTATATTGCTGCCAGTAAAGAAATAGTCGAGTATCTCAAATATACTGCTCCTGGTTTCGTGTTTAGCGTTGGGATGTCTCCCGCCAATACTGCTGCTGCTTTAGCTTCGATTAGACTCCTCAAATCCGAACCAGAAAGAGCGATCGCTCTGCAAAGTAGAAGTAAATTCTGTCTTGATTTAGCCAAAAGCAAAGGTTTTAACACAGGCTACAGTGCTGACTCCCCTGTAATTCCCATCATTGTCGGTGAACCCCGCAAAGCAGTGGGTCTGTCTCAACTATTAAAACAGTCTGGTATCAACGTTAATCCTATGGTGTATCCTTCTGTCTCCTATGATGCAGCCCGTCTCCGTTTCTTTATTACCTGTCTCCACACTGAAGCGCAAATTCAACAGACCATCAAAGCTTTAGAAACGGCGATCGTCAAGCTAGATTAAACATTGAGCATTGAACATTGAACATTGAACATTTTAGTTTCAAGCCTATGCTTGCAAGTTCAAATTGAGCAAATGACTCTCTCAAAAAAAGCTAACTTTATCTCTACTTCATATACCAAGAGATCTAATTCGACTGAGATTGATAACTGTCTCAAATTTACTCCTGTCGCTGATTTCCACCCCGATCTTAAACTGTTGTCAGACATCTGATCTGCTACCGTAAAAATACTTAGAATAGTCAGACAACAACAGTTCCTCACGATCGCCCGAGAGTGATAGGAAGCCCATTAAGATTTTGCAAGATTATTAAAGATTCTGTTAAGAGAGGCACTATCTAAACTCTTACAATTCAAATAGGTGTAACCTTCTTTTTAAAGGGTTGAGAGTTAATTTTGCTTCTTTAAGGAATATTTTAAGTAGCAGAAAGACCGCTTTTTTCCCTGGTGTAATTATTTTTACCAATAAAATTCTGCAAAAAAGTTACTTAGTTATTACTTAATTGGCTTGGCGGCTATTACAGCTAACTAAGATAGGTAAGGTTTTTATTCAGCCTGTATAAAAAAGCACGTATAAAGTATCTGTCATGAAATCTTTGTCCCGTAAGTTTACTGAATATGTCCAGTCCTCAGATTATCAGGCTCGTAAAGCGATCGTTTTTATCGATTCTCGTATCGATAGATGTGATTCTCTGGTTCAACAAGCAACCTCAGAAGTTAGGGTCTTTGTCTTAGGTTGGTTAGCCGATGGCATTAATGCCGTTACTCAAACTCTCAATTCAAGTTCTTGCCGAGAAGTCTATCTTGTCTGTCCTGGCGCGCCTGGATGCCTTTATTTGGGTCGCAGTGAGCTAAGTTTTAATACTCTAATTCAGTATGAGTCCCAGATTAAAAGTTGGTTTCCGCCTTCAGCAGCAGACTCAGTCGATCCTCGACTGCATTTATACGGTAGCAGAGTTGCGGTAGGAGATGTGGGAGCAGAATTTATGGGCAAGCTCAAGTCTCTAACTGGAGCAGAAATCGCTGCTTCTAGCAATGTTTATCGTGGCAGCATTTTTAACTAAGTTGAGCTGGCCGAAAAACTGAGATTTGAGAAGATATCTTTTATGAAGCTATCAGCTATCAGCTATCAGCTATCAGCCTTGAAGTCTGCTAGTTTTTAGCTATAAAAACCAACCATAGGAATGTAGCCCTTTTCCCAGTAGGTTGACTCCTAAATAACAGACCCAAACGACGACAAAACCTACAGCAGCTAGAATTGCGGGCTTTCTTCCTTGCCAGCCACGAGTAATCCGCGCATGGAGATAGGCAGCAAAGACTAACCAGGTGATAAATGCCCAGGTTTCTTTAGGATCCCAACTCCAATATGAACCCCAAGCTTCATTTGCCCAGACTCCTCCAGCAATAATGCCAATCGTCAACAGCGGAAAACCAAGACCAATTACACGGTAGCTGATGTTATCTAGAGTATCGGCAAGGCTTAAACGCTCAGGAGTTAGGGTAACGGTTTCCGTTTGGGGTAAATCCAGTACCACTGTATTGCTAGTGCTAGCATAAGCTTGGTTTACTACAGGAGCTTGAGTCGTTTTTTGTTTGACGCGATCGCGAAAACTACCAGTGCCGACCGAACTTCCTTTGAGTTCAATCTTCTGACCACGAGTAACAATCAAAAAAGCAATGGCGATCGCACTACCTACCATTAGAGTTGAATAACTCAGCATCATGACGCTGACGTGCATCATCAACCAGTTAGATTTGAGTGCAGGTACTAAAGGTGCAGATGCCTGCATTTCTACCGGTAGGCTCAAGGCGGCAAAGGCAGTAATTCCCATGGCAACAGGGCTGGTCACTACCCCTACCAAACGGCTACGGCTCATTCTCTCGGCAACAAAGTGAATTGCCGTTACACCCCAAGCTAAAAAGAATAAAGATTCATATAAATTGCTGAGGGGAAAGTAGCCCGCTTCAATCCAGCGTGAGCCTAGCAGAGTCGCCATACAAAGATTGGCGATCGCCATCCCTGTTGTCCCCAAGGTTGGTAGCAGAGTTAGGTTGGGAAAAGCCGCTCCACTCCAGTAAATCAGCATTGTTACTAGCAATACTGCAAAAGAAGTATTGTCTAATAAACTTTCAAGCGCAATCAAATCCATAATTTTTATAGCTGTGGTTTTAAAATCTCAAGATGGGATCGGTATATTTTTGTTGTCTCTTTTAGTTTATTGTAAAAAGAAATCGGTAGTCTAGATAACAGTGTATGCCGAACTTGCCCAGAAACTTGCCAATGCCATCTAGATATAACTGTGCTTTACAGCCTCCTGCCTCTACACAATGTTTAAATGATGTATCTCAACGGGATTTGGTATTACTCCTCGCCTGCATGATAGGAGCTTCTGACCAAGGGAGCAGAGCGAACATGAGAAAAGCCTAAATCTTTAGCAATCTCTCCCAAACGAGTAAATTCATCAGGAGTCCAGTATTTAGTAACTGGAAGATGTGCCAGAGAAGGTCGCATATATTGACCGAGAGTCAAGCGATCGCATTTTATTTGTCTGAGATCTTTCAGAGTTTCGATTACTTCACTTTCCGTTTCACCCAACCCCAGCATTAGCCCAGATTTAGTCGGTATACGCGGCTCTATTTCCTTGACAGTCCGCAAAACATTTAAAGAGCGATCGTATTTTGCCCCTCTTCTAACTGGTGCTTGCAGACGAGGTACTGTTTCTAAATTGTGATTGTAGCAAGCTGGTTTTGCAGCTACCACGGTCGCGACTCTTTCCCTTTGGGACTTCTCTGCTAATTTGCCACTCCAAAAATCTGGGGTCAAAACTTCAATCTGAGTCCCTGGATTTGTCTGTCGCACTGCTTCGATTACCTTGACAAACCAGACTGCACCACCGTCACTGAGGTCATCCCTAGCTACAGAAGTCAATACTACATAGCGTAGACCTAGTAATTTGACTGAATCAGCGACTTTTTGCGGCTCATCGGGGTCGAGCATCATCGGCGCGCGACCTTTTCCTACCTGACAGAAAGCACAGGCGCGAGTACAGGTTTGACCCATCAATAAAAAAGTGGCGGTACGATTACTGTAGCATTCACCACGATTAGGACAGCGACCTTCTTCACAGATAGTATGAATCTGACGTTGTTTGATGATGCGCTGAACGGTTGAAATATCACTGGCTTTGCCAATGGGTCTTTTTAGCCAGTCGGGTAAAGATTTTACTTCAGTACGCCACTTATCAGACTGTAAGGGTGATGATTGAGAATAATTCATGGTGTAGAGCCGCAAGATTACGAAAACAGGATTCAAAAATATAAATAAATTGCCACTTAGATGTTTTTTCCTGTTATTTTAGTAATTTAAAAGGGAACTCTAAGCTTGTAAATTAAAACTAACTGTCAAAACCAGTCTAGTAGATATCAGGCATCAGGAGTAAATCGCTCAGGAGTAAATCGTGTCAACCCACAAAATTCTAGTTATTGACGACAGTAAAGTCATTAGGATGCGAGTCAAAGATATGCTGCCAGAGGGTAACTTTGATATTATTGAGGCTAAAGATGGTCTTGAGGGATTTAGCTTAATCAGAACTGAGAATCCTAATTTGATTATGCTAGATTTTCTACTGCCAAAGATGAGTGGGTGGGAAGTTTATCAAGAGATTCAGAAGCAATCTCAGTATCGTTCAATTCCTTTGGTTTTGATGTCTGGTCGGAAAGAAGAAGTTACCGATAAAATCACTGAGCCATTTGAATTCTTTTCATTTGTCGAGAAACCCTTTGATAAAGAGCAGCTTGTCAATGCGATCCGCGATGCGATGATGAAGGCAAAGAAACAGCCTCAAGCGATCGCCAAAGGGACAGCCAGAGTTTCAGGAGAAGCTGGTGCGGATATTACGGCTCTTACCACAGAAATCGAGCAGCTTAAATCTCAAGTTCGTAGCTTACAGCAAGAATCGGAACAAATTAAGAAACAGTTTAATCAACTCGTTAGTTTTATTAAACAAAAAATCAGTTAAACTGCGCCTACTTTGAGCCTGGAATCTGGCGAATTTATTTCGCCTTATATAACCATGCCGTTAAAATCTGTACTTTTTCCGAGATTTCCTTTAAAAATCCTCTTCTTCAAAGTTTTCTAAAAGAGTGGTCATAATATCGAATTGACTAAAATTCTTATTTCCCTTCCAATGTTCCATTGCCTCAATGTGTCTCATTCTCAATGACATAGCCACAGATTCAATACCTTCTTCATAAAAGTGAGTCTCTAATTCTTCTACTTCAGGAAGTGTTTTTTTCATCTGCTTCTCAAAATAAGAAAATGTTGCTTCCTGTTTTTCTTCTCCTGTTTCATATTGATCAGCTATTTCTTGAAGTTTTTCCATTTCTTCTTTAGGATTAACTGCTTGGCGCTGCTCGAAGAAAATAGTATGATGATTCGACATTTCTTCCGTAGCAAGCTTGGCAGGGAACAGCTTATTAACGATTTTGATGGTGGTGACTTTTGCCAAGCGGCGATTAATTTTGCGATCAAAAAAAGTCATAGCTTCAAGCACTCGTTCAAAAGAACGAACATCAAGTCGGAGTTTCTTGTCTCCCTCGAAAGTGAAATAACCTAAGACAATAGGACGGTACTGTTTGGGAATATCTCGATAGGATTGATCAAACTCAATATTCTTAGCTTCCTCTGTATAAAGCCAAACCCAACGTTTCTGGGTCGAATCATAATCAATACAGCGCAATCGCTTAAATCTACCTAAGACTGCATTTTTTTGACCAACTTGGTAATAAATTCTGGCGGGTTGATAGGCTTCCCCAGTTATGGTGCTTAACAGAGGGGGAATCTTTTTTTCACCTATCCTTGATTCCTCAAACATTATACTTGCTCCAGTCGAAGATGTTTTGGGAATATTACCATTAAAAACGGTTTTTAAAGCTGATTTTATTCTTTAAAATATTGTTATGCTGCTGGAAAGTCCATCCTTTCAAAGTATTAACTTACTCTACATTAGTAGATTCATAATTTATTTGATTGTATTTATAAATGAGTTCGTACTGATCTAAATGAAGCAGTTCTAATTGTCCGCCAACTTCTTGAATCAAGGAAATTTGCTGAAGATAAAAGCCGCGAAAGACACTCGCAAAAAACAAAGTAGCGATCGCC
>JBCCNG010000127.1:0-9145 GCA_039025955.1 Cyanobacteria bacterium P01_C01_bin.72
GAAAAATAGACCTCAATAGCTTTAAGCTTATTAGAGGAGGTAAGTCAGCAGCCTAATAGTAATAATCTTAAATTTCAAAGTAATAAATTCATCTCAGCTAATTTAGTAAATATTTTAATAATTCTATTAGGGAGAAAATTAGACAACGGACAATGATCAAACTAACTGCAAAATTTGTTTTATGGCTATCAATTGCTCTTAGTTTAATTATCTCCTTAGTAGCAATCAAAGCTGAGTATTCTAATTCTTCATCTATCTCTTCTCAAACGTGGGTCAAAAATAGTTTAAATCATGTTTTGCTTCGAGATGAGACAGAAAAGACTCGCGATATTCATCTTTATGCTGCTCGTGGCGAGTACGAGTCTTTCCAAATTGTCATCAAGGGAGGTCGAGATGATGAGATTATTACCGACCTGAGAATTTCGCCTCTTCAAAGCCAAGAAAACAGTTTAATTGCGTCAGACAATATTACCCTCTATCGAGAACACTATGTTGAGATCACCAAACCCAGTCCTAGTTCGGTTAGAAATCGAGTTAAGTCTCTTGGTAAAGGTTTGTATCCTGATGGTTTAATTCCCTTCGTCGATCCCCTGACTCAAGAAAACCTAATTGGGGCAGAACTTGACGCTATTCCCTTCACTTTGACTAAAAATGCCAACCAAACTATTTGGGTAGATATTTTTGTTCCTAGAGATACGGCTGCGGGTGATTACAGAGGAACTTTTACTCTGGTGAGCGATCGCGGAACGGTGACGGGGAGCATACAGTTAACAGTATGGAATTTTGAGTTACCCTTAAAACCATCCTTGGATTCAGCATTCCTCTCTTGGGAACAGCATGATAAAAATACCCTGATCGAACTGCTCAAGCATCGAGTTAATCCCGCAGCCAACATTGCTCCTGAAGACGAACGAGAGTTGATTGATCGCTGGGGACTGTCTTCAATTCGTCTACCCTTCTGGAGTGGTGCTAACTATCAGACCTGTTCGATGCAGCCTGCGCCTCCTGCGGCGACAATTCGCGAAGCAGGTTTAGAACATCAGCTAGATTTAATGCTTTACGTTTACCCTACCGATGAAATTGATGATTGCCAGGGGCTAGAACAACCGTTTCGGGAATGGGCAAAAAGTATCAAGCAGGCAGGAGTCAAGCATATGGCAGTCATGGCTCCCCTAAAGAAATTTTTCGATCTGGTTGATATTTGGGTCGTTAATCCTCAAAGATATAGAGCAGCAGGCAAAAATATAGCTGAGGTTCGAAAACTAGGTAAAGAAGTTTGGTTTTATACCTTTTTTGCTCCGAGAGACAATTCTCCTACCTGGCTAATTGATTTTGCCCCGATTAACCACCGTATCGCTCCTGGGTTTATCAATCAGCGTTTGGGCTTAACAGGACTGCTTTACTGGCGAGTAGATACCTGGACGGAAGATCCTTGGCACAACGTCGATACAAACCCTCATCCAGAGAAACCAGAACACTATCCTGGCGAAGGAATGTTAATCTACCCTGGTAAACAAGTGGGAATTCAAAGTGCAGTTCCTTCACTAAGACTCAAATGGATTAGAGACGGAGTTGAAGACTATGAATACATTGAAATTCTCAAAAAAGCTGGTTACTATAGCTGGGCAATGGAAGAGGTGGCAAAAGTTGCTCAAGATTTAAGTAACTGGAATCAAGATCCTACTATCTTAGAAGCAGTTCGGCTCAAGCTGGGAGAAAAGATTGATGAACTTTCTTAATCATTGGATATGATTAGTAGTCCACCAATTTAATTTTGATAGGTAAATTGTTGGATTACTAGGTCAATATAGAATCCAAATAATGGCAAATTCTTCGTGCCAGAAGGCTAGCTGTGCTATTAGCAACACTGACTTCTTTTTCCGCCTCCTCTAAGACTAAATCTATTTGCGCTCCCAAAGCGGACTCGATTTCTCTGTCTCTTTGTTGCAGGGAAGCTAAATCTAATAAGGTGGGGACATTTTGTTGTTGTGTTGTCCAGTCTTTTAGCTTTTGCAGCATCTGGTGACGAATATCTGTTCTTAATTCTTTAAGCTTTAATAGTCTTGTTACCTGATATTGAGCCTGCAAATTTATTTTTGGGGCGATCGCACTCATGGACTCCCCCTGACAGTGAAATAACTCTAGGGCGGTAATAAACTGATTTTTTTTCGCCGCTTTTTTGCCTTTAAACTTGCTCAGGCGATCGCTAATTACCGCTTCAATTGCCGTATCGAGGCTGGTTTTAAACTCCTGCTGATAAGACTTGAGAAATTCCCCCCGATCTGGGCTTTCCTCTGGCTCAACATCTTTTGCCGCCTGCGCGTAAGAAATATTATCTAGAGACTCCTGCTTTGTTTTGCCACCTCTGACATAGATGCGATATTCCCGCAGTTGTTCGGCGAGCTTTTCTAGCAAGGTTAGGGTTTGTGGGGCAGATAAAGCGGAATTGGTTTGCTGTTCGATTAAATTAGCAATGCTTTCTAACTGTTCTGTAGTGGGAGTTTGACATTTCTGTCCTTTGTTTTGGCGATTTTTCAGGCGATCGCGACGGTAGATTTGATGATAGCTAGAAAGTAAAATTGCCGCCTGCTCTATTTCGGTGGCGGTGAGATTATGAAACTCAGCTAGAACTCGTTCAACCTGCTTTACTTTGGTGTCGTTTAAAATTGCCCAGTTACTAATTAGGTAAACTCCCTGCTCTAACAGAAAAAGCTGTAGCTCTCGATGCTGCCTAACATAACGATTTGTCCAGGTAGATAGACTAGCGCGATCAGGATTGAAAGTTGCTATAATTTCTACCGCTAAAGGCTTGTATTTGCTGCCTCTCGCCTGGGGACTTACCCCATCTCTAAAGTTATCGAAAGTGTCGGTTAGGGTATAAATAAAGAGGTCGTAACGACTGAAACCATGCTCTTTACCAAACTGAATTTCTAGCAGAATGCAAGCCTGCCTGATTTGGTGGGAAATAAAACAGCGTAGGCATCTTTCAGCAAGGAGCTTATTTTGATCTTGACTATTTTTAAGCGCTGCTAAATCTTTTTGCAATAAACTATCGGTGATCTTTTCTTCGTCTAGCAAAGGAGCAAACTGCTGCTGAAAAAACTGCTTGACTGTACTTATTGCTGTTATCTTGAGCTTTCCTGAACTATCAAGTCGCACCAAATTCCAATATTTAGATCCTGTTTTCATAGTTTATGTTGATTGAAAATTGGCGTTTGGGAACGCTGATAGTAATGACGCGCAGCTAAAAGCTTATGTACGGATAGGTCTATCCAACTAAAAATTGCTGTAAGTCATGATCGCTTTGGCTTTATTTTATAACTAATAATCCAAATCAAGAGTTAAACGTCTATTACGCCGATAAATACTATTAACTTCTTTTCAGACCAGGATTTAAGATATCTCCCAAACCTTCGCCAACCAGAGACAAGCCCGTCACCAAAGTCGTCATTGCTAGTCCTGGGAAGGTCGCTGACCACCAAATGCCCGTGGGCAGGGCATCTAAAGCAAGGCGCAGGTCATGTCCCCATTCTGGCACTTCAGGGGGCAGTCCTAAACCAAGAAAGCCCAACCCACCGAGAATGAGAATAGCATCAGCAGCATTGAGGGTAAACAAGACAGGAACACTTTGAATCACGTTAAGAAACAAATAGCGAGTCAAAATTCGGCTAGTAGGTGCGCCCATGGCTTGAGCCGCCTCAATAAACAGTTCGGTCTTAACACTGGTTGTATGGTTGCGAACGATACGGTAGTACTGGGGAATATAGGCAATACTCAGAGCGATCGCCGCATTGATAACTCCTTTGCCCACAACAAAGGCGAGAGTCACAGACAGCAGCAGCCCTGGCAGGGTATAAACTGTGTCCATAAAGAAAATCAGCACCTTATCGATTTTCCCCCCTAGATAGCCGCTAATTAGCCCTACAGGAACGCCAATTATTAGGCTCAGGGTTGTTGCTAACACTACTACTTTTAAAGCTGCCTGAGTTCCATAGAGAGTGCGGGAAAAGACATCATATCCTTGACGAGTTGTGCCAAACCAATAGTTTGCTCCTGGTGCTTCATGGATCGGGTTAGCGAGGGATTCAGTGGGATTTTGTAGCCAGCCAATACTTTGCAGAGTCGGGGCGAGTAAAGCGATCGCCACAAAACTGAGTGTAATAAGCAGCCCAATCAGCGTCAAACTTTGAGACAGGGAGAGGCGCAATTGTCGCGGTATTCTAATACTGGTGGTCATAATTATCCAGGAGTTAACAAGATCTGCTGGGCATTATAGCCAAAGATTTTATTAGAATTGAATATATTTAATCCAATACATTCCGAGATCTATTTTATGGCTGTCGTTCCTGAATTTGCTCAAGGTATTGCTGAATTTAATCAACAGCAGTTTTATGCCTGTCACGACACTTTAGAAGCAATCTGGGTTGATGCTGAGGAAGCTGATAAGCGTTTTTATCAAGGTATTTTGCAGGTAGCGGTGGGCTGCTATCACCTAAGCAATGATAATCTGCGCGGTGCAATTATTCTTTTAGGCGAGGCGGTCAGGCGGCTATCAGACTATCAACCCGATTATGAAGGGGTCAATGTCGAACAGTTGTTAGAACAGGCTTTGGCTTTACTCCAGGCATTACAACAGCTTCAGCCAGAAGATACTCAAGTCTTTTTTCAGCAATTGCAGCAAAAGCAGTCGGGAGCAAAAATTGAAGAGAATGATCTGGAAAAAAACGATTCAGAAGCGATCGCCAAACTGGTTGCTAGTTGCCAATTACCCCATATCAATAGAGTATTAACTTAACTGCTTTTTGAAAAACTAGCTTCAGAACTACTTCCAGCAAAGGCTTATGATAGACACGATTTTTGGCAAGATTATCCGTCGCGAAATCCCTGCGGATATTGTCTATGAAGATGAGCAAGCTTTAGCTTTTAGGGACGTTAATCCTCAAGCACCAACTCACATTCTGGTGATTCCCAAAAAACCAATTCCTCGGCTTTCAGAAGCCGCTCCAGAAGATAAGGCGCTGATGGGACATCTATTGATGACGGTGCAAAAAGTTGCCGAGCAAGAAAATCTCAGCAATGGCTATCGGGTGGTAATTAATAATGGTGCAGACGGAGGACAAACTGTTGATCATCTTCATCTACACATTCTTGGCGATCGCTCTATGACTTGGCCTCCAGGATAAGCCGAAGTTGGATCAGTGCCTCTTCCCTCTGGAAAGACTATCTGTGGACAAGTTATTAGTCGTTAATCTTTACTGTTTATTTTTCTGCTAACTGTTAATATCCCCTCAACAGCAAACAAGAGGAATAGCGATCGCTATGGCATCAGCAAACAAGTCATCAAGCAACGGTGTCATGATGCAGTACTTTCATTGGTATATCGTCCCTGATGGTACATTGTGGCAAGAAGTAGCTCAAAGAGCCAAAGATCTCGCCGCAGCGGGAATTACCGCCCTATGGCTTCCCCCGGCTTACAAAGGCAGCAGTGGTGGCTATGATGTCGGCTACGGCGTTTACGACATGTATGATCTGGGAGAATTTGCACAAAAGGGTTCAACTCGCACGAAATATGGCACAAGGCAAGAATATTTAACAGCAATTAAGGCGGCACAGAAAGCAGGTTTAAAAGTATATGCCGACGTGGTGGTCAATCATCGTGATGGTGGAGACGAAACCGAAACAATAGGGGCTATTCCCGTCGCCTGGGATAACCGTAATCAGGAAATTGGCGATCGCCGCGAAATCGAAATCTATACCAAGTTTAATTTTCCTGGACGAGACGGTAAGTATTCTGACTTTCAATGGAATGCCGCGCATTTTGATGCTGTTAATCATAACGCTTACGACTGGAGCGATCGCCATATCTATCGTCTGACGGATAAACAATTTCAGACTGACGTTGATCCGCGCCATGGCAATTATGATTTCCTGATGGCTTGCGATTTGGATATGAGTAATCAAGCTGTTCGTGACGAAGTTACAGCTTGGGGTAAATGGTACCTAAAGAGTACAGGAGTTGATGGTGTACGGATTGATGCGGTCAAGCATATTAGCTATCTATTTTTTAATGGCTGGCTGGATGAGATGCGAAATCTGCCAACTGTAGAGCAAGATATGTTTGCTGTCGGCGAATATTGGTCAGACGATATCAATGCTTTGCATCAGTACATCACCAATACTGAAAGCAAGATGTCTCTGTTTGACGTACCGCTTCATTACAATTTTCATCGTGCTAGTAAAAATGGTGAAAATTACGACCTGCGCCAGATCTTCGACAATACTCTAACTCAAGAACAGCCAAGTTTAGCGGTAACTTTTGTCGAGAATCACGATTCACAACCTCTACAGGCTCTAGAATCTCCCGTTGAACCCTGGTTTAAGCCGCTGGCATATGCTCTAATTTTGCTACGAGAGCAGGGTTATCCCTGTATTTTCTATGGCGATTACTATGGCGCACACTATAGAGATCGGGGGCGAGATGGACAAGAGCACGAAGTTTGGCTTGATGATCACCACTGGATCATTGATAAACTACTTTACGTCCGTCGCCATTATGCTTACGGGGCGCAATATGATTACTTTGACACTCCTAATCTGGTTGGCTGGACGAGGCTCGGAAATGAAACACAGGCGATCGCCGTAGTTCTCAGTAACGGCTGGGGCGGGACAAAATTTATGGAAGTGGGACAACCCGAAACAACTTTCTATGACATTACCGAGCATATAACAACAACAGTGACTACCGATGAAAACGGCTGGGGCAACTTTAGCTGTAAAGGTGGTTCGGTTTCTGTTTGGGTTGCGACAATATCTTAGGGCTTGCTGACAAACTTGGATTTGACAAGATATCGCAGTACGTGGATCGATTAGAACAAGCTAAATTACTAATTCATAAGTAATAAGATCCTGGAGGGCGCTTGGCGCCCCAAAGTAAAAATGAGAAACGGAATTGATAGACTAAGTATCATGATACTTAGACATGTTTTGATCACAAAAAAGCCGAATTTACAATGGTGCAATTTTCGCCCGAGAATAAGCATGGTTTGAGGAAAGTGGACAAATAAATTGGTGAAAGGAGAAAAAACCTGATCCCGTTGGAGAGAATGACTTGAGAAAACCATTCCTCATCGAAAACATTTCCCGATCAAGAGTGAGGGACAAAAATGAAGCGAGTGGGTCGAAAGCAAAAATCTCAGAAAAAAAGTAGTAAAAGACAAGAGCCAGAACTAAAAGTCATCAATCCGCACACGGCGGGAATTGAAATAACTGTATTGAGAAGCTATTTAAGACAAAGAGAAAATTTGATTCAAGCTAGTTCAACCCATGTGCAAAGAATGCAAAGGGCTTTAACACAGATGAATTTGCAGTTGCATAAAGTCATTAGCGATCTTACGGGGGTGACAGGGTTAAATATTGTGAGGGCAATTATTGCTTAAGTTGAAAAAAATAAATCACAACTTGCTAATTTGCTTTCAGTCTGGTTAAAAGAAAGGTACAAATAAACCTGCACCGATGGCTAAATCGTTATTGTCTCTGACTCTTAACTGATGCCAGGTAGAAGAACCAACGCGGTTAGTTAAATATAGTTCAAGGTAGGGATCGCTATTGTCTTCGGTCGGTTGCTTGCCAAAGGAGGATAGTGCCCGCCAACGAACTCCTACTGTCCAAGGGATTCTATCAACTAATTGCTCACCATCAAAGCTGTTTCCTTCCCCAAAAAAGTTAGCGCCAATTTCTCCTACGAGGCTAACTTCAGGAATTACGGCGATTGCCCCACCCAGATTGAACCCGCCTAATTCTACTCCCTGGCGCTGAACATAAGCCAGGATGGGAGTAAACCAAACTGCTGCACGGGAATTAATCTCGTAGTGGATGGGTAAAGCCCCTGTCAGAATTAATAGTTTGCCGTTACGCCCATCATCTCCCCCTGGAGTAAAAATCGGCACGCTGCTATCTAAATTACGCTCATCAAAAGCATTCGCATCATTTTCCGTAAAGTTGATAAACGGTTCATTGGTTAGGCTAATCGTACCAGCGAGGCTGAAAGTTAAAGGAGCATTTTCCTGTTGATTGAGAAAACGTATTTTGCCGCTTAAACCCTGTTCCGACTCGTCTACTTCTCCTGAAGCATAATCGAGAAAAATGCCTCCTTCAAAGTCCTTGAGAATGCCGTAGCGCACGGCAGTTAAGACACCTTGACTTCCTCCCTGGAGGTTTAGCGCTAGTTTGCCGCTGGGGAGAGTTCCTCCATCGAAAAAAGCTAGTCCGTCAGTGGTCAAGGATTCTCTAACACCTTCTGGGGTGTTGCCTGAATTATTTCCTGCCCTAGCTGACGCGCGATATCGGCGATTAGCAGGAAAGATATCGGGTAGAAAAACGATATTTGCTCCCAAACCTAGAAAATCGCGATCGCCTGTCAGGGATAGAGGTGCAAAACGAGCGAAGGTATTGGTGGCATAGAGATCTAAAGCCAACTGAGGATTGGTTAAGTAGCGTAACCCCGCGTTGTAAACGATCGCCCGATCTGGTTCACCAGAAGTACGATTGATGCTGTTATTGCCCGTTAGAGGTAAAAAGACATCACTGAGCAAAACCAGCTTGGAGCTAACCTGATAGGAAACGCCACCACCTAAGCCAAATACCGTACCAAAATCTTCTCCATCATCATCGGGAAGACGACGAAAGAAAGCAGCCGTATCGTCTTTAAAAAAAGCCAGGGTAGGAGAAAAACTTAACTGTAAGTGATCGCCAACTTTGGCAGTATAGGGAATCGCCAGAGAAACAAACACATCTCGGTTATTAATTTCTGTTTCTGTACCGTCTTGGGTAAATAAAAAGCCCCTTGTTCCCCAAGAAGCAGCGATGACACCCCCTAAAGCGTGATTTTCCGACTCAGTATTCCAGATCCGCCCTTTAAACTCTAGTGCCGCCTCATTATCTTCGGTACGCTCAGAAATAAAATCACCCTGCCTTACAGGAGAACTACTGTCCACATGCTGAAACTGGAGAGTTAGCTGTAGGCGATCGCTGATCCCCCAAGTGAAGCCTGTATTAAAGTTAACGGCACTATCGTTATCATCCACCGCGCCAGGAACTAAATCGGGAAAAAAGAAACTGCGGGTATCCAGATTGATTGATACTTCTC
>JBCCNG010000128.1:0-9139 GCA_039025955.1 Cyanobacteria bacterium P01_C01_bin.72
GAGGTCATTGCTGATTTCTGATTACTAGTTACTAATTACTGATTAATCCGTTTGATTGTCTCGATGCATTAAACCTACAGTTATTTCCTGGGCTAATTACGACCTTGTTTGAATTGGTGCAATATCCCCATCCGAAACACACTGTAGATACTGCTCAACAACATTTTGGGTCTTACCCGTCATTTTGACTCGCCCTTGTTCCATCCAAATCGCCTTTTGGCAATTTTGACAAATCATCTCCATTGAATGAGATACTAGCAAAATGGTGACATCATCCCGCCAAAACTCCTTCATTCGTTGATGACATTTATTTTTAAAACTAATATCTCCTACGGACAACACTTCGTCCAGGATCAGAATATCTGGGGTCACGTCTGTGGCGATCGCAAATCCCAGGCGAGCCGTCATCCCAGAAGATAGTCCTTTGACGGGAATCAAAGCCGAATTTTCTAACTCCGCAAATTTCAAAATGTTTTTGGCTCGTAATTTCATTTCTGACTGAGTATAGCCCAGCATCACTCCATAAAGAATGATGTTGTCAATCACGGCTAATTCAGCATCAAATCCTGCTCCTAATTCAATTAGGGGAGCAACTTTACCACTGACTCGTACTGTCCCACTAGTGGGCTGCAAAATCCCGGAAATTAGCTTGAGCATGGTGGATTTACCTGAACCATTTGCGCCAATAATGCCAATTTTTTCGCCACGATTGATAATTAGGTTAATGTTGTCCAACACCATCTTTTTCGCTGGCTGACGGTATCGTCCTTCAAGAAATGAGAGAATAGTTTTTTTGAGATCGTAAGAAAACTCTTCTTGAGTCCGCCGCCACAGGGTTATCCCATCTAATCTGATTGATTCTTGTACCATTTATTTGTTTACAATAAATCCATAAACTGAGAACGCCAGCGGGAAAACACCAGTACCCCAACGAGCATCACTACCAGACCATTGGCTAAACTGTGGGCGATCAAGATCAGGTCGGGAAGACTCCCTGACAGTACTATCTGACGAATGCTTTCAATGATAGGCAAGATTGGATTTAAAATAAGGAATTTCTGCACTGCATCGGGAACAATATCAGGAGGATAAAAAATTGGTGAACCCATTAATAGCATAAAGGTAAGCAGTTCGTAGAAATAAGGTAAGTCGCGGAAGAAAACGTAAAGTCCGCTCATCAACAAGCCAACTCCTGAACACACCAAAATCAAGCCTGTCACGGGCAGCAATAAAGCGATCGCATTCAAGGGATTACGCGAGATAAACAAGGTCACAATCATCAATAGAGGTAAAGCCCCCAGCAATAGCTGGAACACATTAGCGCCAATCGCCGCCAAGGGAAAGATTGATAGGGGTAGGCGAATCTTATTCACCATACTGCCATTTTCGACCACGCTACTTAAAGCCATTGCCGTCGAGGAAGAAAAGAAGTTGACCACCACCAGTCCCGTAAAAGCAGCCAAGATGTAGTTCACACTAGAGTTATCGTAGTATTTGGCAAACGCTGCGCCAAAAATTGCCGTATATAGTCCAGTCATTGCTAAAGGATTGAGCAACGACCAGTAAATTCCTAAAAAAGAACCGCGATATCTACGCTTCAGGCTCCGTCGAATCAGCACAATCAACAGTTCACGATACCAGAATAAATCCTTATATTGTTGCTGCTTAAAAAAAGATCTCACCATATTTGCTGCTATAGCTGTCTCGTATGGAGTGTATTCCTTAATCTGCTCCATGACAAGCAAGACTTTTGCAAAAAAGCTAATAACCCTTGGTGACTGGTTAACTTCTGGTGTTACTTGTCAATCTCTTTTAGCTTTTAGCCTTTTATAGCAATTCCCGCGATGATGAGGTACATTTATGCTTCTGCCCTCTGCCCTCAAACGATCATCTTCGTACCTTATGAGTCTGATAACCGCCATAGTTGATTTACCTCCCAAAATTCATCCCTCGGAATTATCGTTATGAGTCCAAAACTTTTGCAGCATACTCATTAAAAGAGGTAGCAAACCTGATTTAGGTTGAGATGTAACGCTATCAACTTTTGTTTCCAAAGTGGTCGGAGAGATATTTTGCGGTGCTGATGCTGCTTGAGACATAGGGTGTAGAACTTCTTGCATCATAGTTCTCGTTTGTTCTGGATGATGACAGTAGCGACTCAACCAAATAGCCAACTGACGTTTTTGATCAGAATCAAACATAATGATTGCCGTCCACCAAGACTGTAATTCTGGGGCAAAATCATCCAAATTAGGCATGATAGACTGCTCAAAATACTGTTCTAATATTGGCAATTGCGATCGCTTGCTCGATTCTTCCAGACGATCAAAAATATCCACTAATTGAGCAATATCCTCTTTCGGCGCAGTTAATACGGCATAGAGTAGACGGCGATTGCTAATAAAACAGTACTTTTGTAAATCTAGCTCAAATACCGCCTCGTCGATTGATATTGATAAATCCAATTCCAGTTCAGGAGCATCCTCCGCGTGATCATCTGCGGTTGTGGGCAATTCTTCAAAATCGTAGAAAGGATCGGTGGCAAAAGATTCGGGAACTTCTAATTCTTGTTCGATCCGTTCCACAATGGAGTTAGTTGCGGCTACCGCATCGGTGATTGCTTCGATCATGGAAGACATTTGAGTCGAATCCAGTTGAGCTGATTGAGGATCTAATGAAGATTGCCAATCAGCCTCTATCTCCCCGAGAACTCGACAATAAAGCCAAATTTCCGAAAACTTAGCAGAAACAGAATTATTAATTGCCGCTCTGATTTTTGACTCCAGACTTTGATAATCTAGTTCTACTTTAGTTGGTCGATTAATATAAACGTGTAGCGCCCCATCCTGAATAATTATCTGAAAGCGAAGGGTGTCATCTTCACAGGCATTAGTGATCGCATTAAGAATCTGTTCTTCTGTCATGTCTAACCAGGCAAATCTTAGCTCTAGTTTGCCCAAAATGGAGTCACTAGTTGTGGATAATTAATCTTTTTATTGGCTCGCAATGGAGACATTCACCAAAAGCTTATAATTCATTCTGAATGCTGCTGACTAACCAAAGTTAAGATCTAAGCTAAAAATTTGCCATCTCTATACAATCTATGACCTTAACTCCGCAAATCAGACAGAAAGCTGCTCAACTAAAAGCACAGTTACAAAAAGCAGGCTATGCCTACTATGTCATGGACAATCCCATTATGGAAGATAGCGTCTATGACCAGCTATATCGACAGCTACAGGATTTAGAAGCAGAATATCCCGAATTAGTTACGGTCGATAGTCCGACTCAAAGAGTTGGTGATCAGCCCGCCGCTAAATTCACCTCGGTCAAGCACAACATACCGCTTTATAGCTTAGAGAATGCTTTTAACCCTCAAGAGTTGGCAAAATGGGAAAATCGCTGGCAAAAACAGCTAGAGGAAATTCCTCAATTTACCTATGTTTGTGAATTAAAAATAGACGGTAGTGCGATCGCCCTTACCTATGAAAACGGTATTTTAGTTAGGGGCGCTACCCGTGGGGATGGGACAACGGGGGAAGAAATCACTCAAAATATCAGGACAATTCGCACAATTCCCCTCAAGCTAAATTTAGATAATCCGCCACCTCAGGTAGAAGTGAGGGGGGAAGCGTTTTTACCCTTAGATGTATTTGAGATGATTAATCAGGCAAGAATCAAACAGGGTGAAGCAACTTTTGCCAATCCACGCAATGCCGCCGCAGGAACCCTACGTCAGCTAGATTCCCAGATTGTCGCC
This sequence comes from Cyanobacteria bacterium P01_C01_bin.72, assembly GCA_039025955.1. GTDB lineage: Bacteria > Cyanobacteriota > Cyanobacteriia > Cyanobacteriales > Xenococcaceae > Waterburya. Next base: position 3,761 of record JBCCNG010000128.1, read on the forward strand.
CAAAGAAAACTAAACTTTTTTGCCTATACTCTTCATACCGAGACGCAAGAAATTAATTCTCAGTGGGAGTCATTAGAACTGTTGTCGCAAATGGGATTTTTAGTTAATCCTCATCGTCAACTGGCTACATCTCTGGCGGCAGTATCTGAGTACTTTCAAGAGTGGGATACAGGCAGAAAAACCCTCCCTTACATGACCGATGGAGTAGTAGTAAAACTCAACGATTATCAGCTTCAGCAGCAGCTTGGCTTTACCCAAAAATTTCCCCGTTGGGCAATCGCTCTGAAATATCCTGCCGCAGAAACACCAACGATTGTCGAGGATATTATCGTTAATGTAGGACGCACGGGGGCGGTTACTCCCATGGCGGTAATGCAGCCTGTACAGCTTGCCGGGACGACAGTACAGCGGGCTACTCTCCATAACAGCGATCGCATTGCTGAGTTAGATATTCGAGTGGGGGACACGGTAATTATTCGTAAGGCGGGGGAAATTATTCCCGAAGTAGTTAAGGTATTGCCTGATCTGAGACCGAGCAATACTATTCCCTATCAAATGCCCACTATCTGCCCCGAATGCGGTTCCACCTTAATTCGTCTCCCAGACGAAGCCGTTACCCGCTGTATCAACCAATCTTGTCCCGCCATCTTGCGGGGGAGTATTATCCACTGGGCTTCCCGCAATGCCTTAGATATTAGAGGTTTGGGAGAAAGAATTGCCAGCTTGCTGATTGAAAATAAATTAGTCTCCTCCGTTGCCGACCTATATCACCTGACTGTCGAACAAATAGGCAGCCTAGAACGCATGGGGACAAAATCGGCAGAAAACTTAGTTAGAGCGATCGCTGAATCCCAACATCAAAGCTACGACAGACTTTTATATGGCTTAGGGATTCGCTACGTGGGCAGCGTTAACGCCAAAACTCTAGCAGAAAATTTCCCTTCCATTGAAGAATTATCTCAGGCATCCTTTGAGTCAATTGAGGCAGTCTACGGCATTGGCGAGGAAATTGCTCAGTCGGTATTTGAGTGGATTAGAGTACCCTCCAACCAGGCTTTAATTAACCAATTACAAACTACAGGACTCCAGTTTCACACCGCTAGCAAAACGGCTGAAGACAATAATCAGCAAATTTTCCTCAATCAGACCTTTGTCATTACAGGCACGTTAACCACCCTCAAAAGAGATGAAGCCAAACAACTAATAGAACAGCAGGGGGGGAAAGTTACTGGCTCAATTAGCAAAAAGACCGACTATTTATTGCTAGGAGAAAATGCTGGTTCAAAGCTAGCTAAAGCAGAAAAATTAGGAGTCCAGCACATTAGTGAGACAGAACTATTAGCTTTATTATCTACAGAATAATCAGTATTTTGTTGATCTCGATCAACTAGTTTTTTGGCATTTTTATGTAATCCAAATTACACTTTCTTGAATCGAATTACGACGACTCGTAGTAGCTGGATTATCACTATAGCCCAGATATAAATAACCTAAGCAACGATCTTTTTCCCCTAGTCCCAGAAACTCTTTTAGTTCAGGGGTATAAGTTACCCCGCCAGAACCCCAAAAACTGCAAATCTCATGAGCTGCTGCGGTTAACGCCATGTTCTGCACGCTACAGGCTACTGCCTCGATTTCCTCAACTTCAGGGATTTTCTCTGATTTCTGGCGCTCCATACAGATGACAATTATGTGAGAGGATTTGAGAATATTGCTTTTCATTCTGTCGTACTTTTCGGGCTGGAATTTCTCAGGGTCAGTGAGCCGACGATATAGGTCAGCCTGAAACTCTGCTAGCTGCATTAATCCCGATTCACTGAAAACTCGATATCTCCAAGGCTGTGTCAGACCATGAGTTGGAGCCCAGTTAGCATTCTCCAGTATTTGCCAGATAATCGCATCATCAATTTTGTTGCCGTTAAATAGTCTCGGTTTAGTTGAGCGGCGGGTTTTGATTAGTTTGTTTAGCTCTTCTGTAATAGTCATCATAATTAAAGATAAAACAAGCGTAATTGAGAGAAGATTACTAAATTTGGCTCTTGCCTCAAATTGTATTAAAAAAGAACTCCAAGAGGCAAAGAGCAATCAAGCAAGAACTTTTACTGTAGAAGAACTCTGGCAGACATTTTAGACATTATTAATAATCTTGCTCCAGAATTCTAGATCCGTGATTGGGAATTAGACTAGGTTCTAGATATTTATGACTGAAAGGGTGTCGAAAAAGAAGATTAAGGTTAAATTAGATGATAGACAATTTCACAGTCAGCTCAGTAAACAATTAGTGAGTGAATCTAGTGGAATTAACATATTCTTAAATTTATCAACTCATCTATCTCCTAGAGACTTAAATGAAGGTAGTGCCTATCTATTAAAGCAAAAGCACGACTATTTAAGCAAAACAATAAGTATTAACACCTATGAAAGAGAATTCCTTGAAGGACAATAAGAAGCTGCTGCTCATAGATGACGATCCTAACCTAATTTTGCTAGTTAAAGACTATCTCGAATTTAGAGGCTATAACGTCGATACAGCAGAAAATGGTCGAGAAGCTTTAGAAGTCTTAGATCATCTTGTTCCAGATATGATTATCTGTGATGTGATGATGCCCGAAATGGACGGCTACACCTTGGTCAAACATATTCGAGAAGAGCCTGTAACTAATCGTATTCCTGTTTTATTTCTTTCGGCTAAAGGACAAAGTCAAGATCGGGTTAAAGGCTTAAACGAGGGTGCTGATGTTTACATGTCTAAGCCTTTTGAGCCAGAAGAATTAGTGGCTCAGGTAGAATCTTCGCTGAAGCAGATCAAACGCTGGGAACAGGGACGTCCTAAAGGTATTGATGGTGTTCCCACTATTGTTGTTCCTCACAATGTAGAGTTAACCCCGACCGAAACCAAAGTAGTGCAGCTAGTGGCAAAAGGGATGGCAAATCGCGAGATCGCCAACCAGTTAAACGTTAGTCAACGAACTATTGAAAGTCATGTGTCGAATATGCTCAACAAAACTAGTTTAAACAATCGTACTGAGCTAGCCCGCTGGGCAATTGAAAGCAGTATGGCATAAGGATTAGGCTTTTATTTGGTGTTTAATGCAAAAAAGATCTCCAGTTAGTAAGATAGTCTGCTATTATATATTTCTAGTGCTGGCGTAGCTCAGTTGGTAGAGCAGCTGATTTGTAATCAGCCGGTCGCAGGTTCAAGTCCTGTTGCCAGCTTCAGAAATAATCCTGAAAATAGATTTGGTCTAGATGGGGTACATAGTTGTACAATTGACAGTTGTACTTGCCAAAACAGACTGTGATTGAACGTTATACCCTGCCCGAAATGGGCGAAATTTGGACTGATAACTACAAGTTAAAAACATGGCTACAGGTTGAAATAGCAGTCTGTGAGGCACAAGCAGAGCTGGGATATATTCCCCAAGCAGCCGTAGGAGAAATTAAAGCTAAGGCTAATTTCGATCTCAATAGAGTGCTGGAAATCGAAGCAGAAGTGCGTCATGATGTGATTGCCTTTTTAACCAACGTCAATGAATATGTCGGTGATGCAGGGAGATATATTCATTTGGGTTTGACTAGCTCAGACGTTTTAGATACAGGAATTGCTCTACAGATGGTGGCAAGTTTAAACCTAATTTTAGAGCGGCTAGAAGAATTAATTCAGGCAATTCGTTATCAGGCACAGCAACACCGCTATACCGTCATGGTCGGTCGTTCCCACGGAATTCATGCCGAGCCGATTACCTTTGGTTTTAAGCTAGCTGGTTGGCTAGCAGAAGTATTACGCAATCGCGATCGCCTGGTAAGATTACGCAAAGAAATTGCCGTGGGCAAAATTTCGGGTGCAGTGGGGACTTATGCCAATGTTGCGCCCCAAATAGAAGCGATCGCCTGTCAGAAACTTGGTTTAGAACCCGATTGCGCCTCAACTCAGGTGATTTCTCGCGATCGCCATGCTGATTATGTACAGCAGCTAGCTTTGTTGACGGCTTCGATTGAACGTTTCGCCGTTGAGATTCGTAACCTCCAGCGTACCGATGTGTTGGAAGTGGAAGAATTCTTTTCCAAAAAGCAAAAAGGCTCATCGGCTATGCCTCACAAGCGCAACCCGATTCGTTCGGAACGTTTGACGGGAATGGCGAGAATTGTCAGAGGAAATGCAGTCGCCGCCTTAGAAAACGTCGCTCTCTGGCACGAAAGGGATATTTCTCATAGTTCGGTTGAGCGGGTAATCTTGCCCGATAGCTGTATTTTGACTCACTTTATGCTTAAAGAGATTACTGGCTTGGTGAAAAACTTGCTGGTATATCCCGAAAATATGCAGCGTAATATGAACGTCTATGGAGGGGTAATCTTTAGCCAGCGAGTTCTGTTAACCCTGGTGGAAAAAGGCATGAACCGCGAAGAAGCTTACCGTGTAGTGCAAGGGTGTGCCCATCAAGCCTGGAATAAAATAGATGGAGACTTCCGTAAACTGATTTCTCAAGATGAGACGGTGACAAAAACTCTGTCTACGGAGGAAATTGATACTTGTTTTGATCCCAATCATCATCTGCAAAATCTTGATGAGATCTACCAAAGACTAGGTATTTAAGTTAGGCAGAAGGCAGAAGGTCATAGATTAGGATGGGGATTAAAATCCCCTTATTTCCGCTTTAGCTCGGTGATCGCTATGAATAGAGTATCTAAAAGCTGGCAGTATAAATTAAGGCAATTACTCTTAATGGCGATCGTTATCTGTCTGCTTATTCTGTTCATCAATCGGGCAGTATATCCTCAGCCGACAGATACCTCTAACTTACCCACCGCGAGGGTTCATCCCCTACCCAAATCCCTGGCTAATTGGGACAGTGAGAAATCAGAAAATTACTTTGAGCAGATTGAATCAACTCCCCTGGGATATTTAGTCTGGACACATTTCCCGATCAAAGTATATATAGACTCAGTTGAACCAGTCAATACTGCAGTTAATCAGCGTTTTCAAAAATGGACGGCTGCTGCCCAAGAAGCGATCGCCGAATGGAATGTATACCTCCCTTTAAAAGAAGTTGAGCAACGACAACAGGCAGATATTTTAATATTGCGATCGCAACCAGCCAGAGACATAAAATTAAATCCCGCAACTGGTTTATTTGATATCCCCAGAGCAGTTGCGGCTCAAACTAACTATAAATTTTACCTATCTGAAAAACATAGGGCGATCGCCATCAGAATGACCATCGAAGTCAGCCCCAGGTTTACAGGAGTCTCCCTACTGGCTACCATGCGCCACGAATTAGGTCATGCACTGGGACTTTGGGGACATAGCCCGAATCAAAATGATGCGCTGTATTTTTCTCAGGTAAGCGATCCACCAACAATTTCTGAGAGAGATATCAA
>JBCCNG010000129.1:0-9130 GCA_039025955.1 Cyanobacteria bacterium P01_C01_bin.72
GAGAGAGAGAAGCGCGTCAGCAAATGCGCTCTCAAATAGAAGAACTGTATCATATGCTGTTTGAACTGCAAACTAATTTAAGAAAAGAACCAGAACAGCGAAATAATAGTTCAACTCCTATTGACTGGAAAAATGTTGAACTTTTGCATACTTTTAGTGAGCATGATTCTTTCATACGTTCCCTCGTCGCCTTCAATTGGCAACAAAATCATAGTAAACAAATCGTAGCTAGTGGAGATTATGACGGTAATATTAAAATTTGGCATCTCCATACAGGAGAACTGATCAGTACTCTCACTACAAACACTCAAGTTAATGCTATTGCCATTATTCCTGATGGACAAACACTTGTAAGTGGAAATGGCGATAATTCCATCGAAGTTTGGAACTTGGCAAGCGCAACCAAACAAGTTTTGACGGGACATGAAGAAAGAGTTTTAGCATTAGCTATTAGTCCTGATGGACATACTCTTGCTAGTGGAAGTCGAGATCACACCATCAAACTGTGGAATTTAGATACAGGTGAACTATCCCATACTTTTACTGAAGACTACGGTACGGTTCTGGCGATCGCATTTAGTCCAGATGGTCAAACTCTCTTTAGTAGCAGTGGGGATAAAACTATCCGACTCTGGAATCTGAATTCTAAAGAACCACTTTATGATTTATGCAAACACTCAGACTTACTTTGGTCAATAGCGATCTCCCCTAGAGGAAAAACTCTCGTCTATGGAAGTCACGATCATAAAATTCAGATCTGGTGTTTAGCTACAGAAGATAAAATAGCGAAATTACAACATACCATCACGGAACATTCTGCTAAGGTCTGGTCAGTCGCCATTAGCCCTGACGGACAAATTCTAGCTAGCGGTAGCGGAGATAAGACAGTTAAACTATGGAACTTAAGTACAGGAGAACAGTTATGTACCTTGAACAAGCATTCGAAGGACGTTTATTGCGTTGCTTTTAGCCCCGACGGACAAACTCTGGTCAGTGCCGATAAAGATGGAATAATCAAGGTTTGGAAGCCATCTTTCTCCACAAACTAATATCACTTAAAATGACAAAGTATTGATTAAAATTGGGTAGTCCTAAAGATGTAATGATGCATTGTAATGGTGGATAAAATACCAAATGGAATAAAAGAATATTGGATAATATTGGCTTGGCGATCGCCAGATGGAATATCGAGACTTAAACGAGCTTGATCAACGGCAGCAATATTTAAGCGAAAAGAATTGCGATCGCACTTATCTAACTAAGACAGGCGATCACACGATTCTAATATCACTCCAGATTTAACGGAGAGGTCGAGTAGTTGATCATGGACGAATCAATTGGCACAGGAAGCACAACCATCACTGGACTCTTTGAAATCATCTTTCTGCACAGTGCGGACGTAGTAGACAGCTTTACAGCCTTCTCGCCATGCCATAACTAATGTTTCAAAGATATCCTTGGCTTTAACCGATCTTTCGGGTTCATCGGGGAAGTATACACCTTGATTGAGGTTAAACAACAACTCCATGGAGATGCCCGTATCAATCCACTGCTGCATTGTGGCGACAGCTTTGACAACAATCTTCTGATCGAGGCTTTTATTTTCGCGGTAAAACCAGAAACAGTCCTCAATAAAGGGAGGAGCAATGGGTACTGTGCCTTTTGCCCACTTGTCGTAAAAGAATTTACTGTAGGCGGGTAGAATACTCGCGGTGCATCCCTGTACCAGAGAAGAAGAAGTATTAGGAGCGATCGCCGTAATATGGGAGTTACGAATACCGTGGGTTTTAACGTCTTCGGCTAGCTGTAGCCAACGCTCTGGGTTTTCGGTTAGCGGTAGGATCTCCTCTAGAGATTTAAAACCGAGTAGTTTGCCTTTACTCCACTCACTACCAGCAAAAGCAGCATAAGCGCCCCGTTCCTTAGCTAATTCCATGGAGGCGTGAGTACACCAGTATGCCACTGCTTCAAATAGATGGCTGATTTGCTTTAGGCTTTGGTAATTTAGGTGACGTTTTGCCAGCCAGTCGGCTAATCCCATACAGCCCACACCAATAGTACGGTACAGATCATTGTGGGTTTTGCTGTCTTGAAAAGGCGGCTTGGTAATGTCAATGGTATTGTCGAGAATACGAACTGCTAGTTGAGCCACATGAGGAATCTCAGCTTCCTCAACATTAGCCAAGTTAAGGGATACCAGGTTACAGCAGTGGGCTTCTAAACCAGGTTTTACGTTACTAAAGCTTTCGCAGCAGAGGTTTACCCCAGGAATGTAACCAACGTGCTTGTTGGGGTTAGCACGGTTGATGGTGTCTTTAAATGCCAGATAGGGCATTCCTGTCTCTACCTGACTCCGCATAATGTGTTTGAACAACTCGCGGGCATCTACCTGCTTATAAAGCTTAATTTTCTGGTCTAGTTCAGCTTCAATCTGAGCATAAGCCGCCGTAAAATCATCACCCCACAGTTCGGCTAATTCAAGCCCCAAGTTTTCTTTCACTTCATAGGGGTCTACCAAAGTCCATTTTTCCCGCGCCTCAACGCGACGCATAAACTCATCGACAATTACTAGCTGGGGAAAGACATCATAAGCTTTACGACGGCGATCGCCATTTTCCGCCTGCATTTCCAAAAATTCAGGTACATCTAAGTGCCAGATATCCAAGCCAACCGTTACTGCACCAGCCCTTCGCCCGCCTTGGTTAACGGCGATCGCTGTATCATTAAGCAGCTTGATCCAGGGGATTACCCCCCCAGAAGCGTTGTCCTTACCCATCACCCAGCTACCCGTAGCACGAATCCGACTGACGTTTACCCCCACGCCACCGCCATTCTTAGAAATCCTGGCGGCGTTAGTAATTTCGGCAAAAATACTTTCTAGATTATCGTCCATGCCAATGATAAAGCAGCTACTCAAAGAACCGTTGGGAACTCTCAAGTTAGCTAAAATTGGCGTGGCTAAGGAGATTTTTCTTTGGGCGATCGCTTCGTAAAAAGCCCTAGCAACTCCCATTCTGACTTCTGGCTTCTCATTGACTGCCAAGAGTAAGGCACAGGTCAAAAAAGCTTCTTGGGGTAGCTCATCGGTCAACAGGTACCGTTTGGTGAGCAATACCGCCCCTGCATAATCATAATCCTTGTCCCAATCTGGATTGATCCAGCTACCAGCTACGGCTAATTCCGACTCAGAATATTTCAAGATCTGGCGATCGTAAAGTTCTGCATCGATCTGTAACTTAACCGCGCGGGGATAATCACCATAAGCAAATCCGCGACTAACTTGGGTATCCTTCCATAAACTCCAGATATGCAGCCTGCCTGCCACATAGCGCCAAGCTGGTTCATCGAGGCTACACATCCCCAGCGCACAGTCGATTAAGTTATCCTGAATTTCTCTGGTAGTCACACCGCTACGCAGTCGAGTTGTTAAACCAGCCTCTAGAGTAATGGGGTTAACGTTTTGAGCTGCACAAGCCCACTCAACTACAGTACGAATTTTAGTGATGTCTAAAGCGGTAGGAGAACCATCCCGTCTAACTACTAAAATAGGCGTAGCAGTAACATCAAAAGAATTTATTTCTCCATGCTGTTCTTTCCCTTCTGTAGCGGTTGAAGTAGAACCAAGAACAGCTTGACTGGCATCCGCTGTCTGATTTGTTCTGGAAGAAGACACAGGATCTGCGGTTTTCTCAAACCCATAAGCTGTCTGTACTGAATTGCTGGTTAACGGCGAGGTTGGCTGCATATATTCTGAGGCTGAATTTTGAACTAATCGGCGAACAACATTCTGTTAACTTCGGATTTTTGCTGTAAGCATACCCAGCAAAATAGGCTGATAAAGCACACAGGTTAGCATTCGCTTTGTATACTATAGCTCAACTTGTCCCACATATAGCGTTTTATTTTATGTTTTCCACTCATATTACCCTACATATAGTTTTTGCTTAATAAACAGTGAAGTTTGGGCAAAAATTTGACCAGCGGAAAGATAGATTAGAGATTGAAGCTACATTCTATATATCGTTAGCAGTTATGACCAGAAAAAAATTAGCTTAAGCCACCAGTACTCTGTCAATTTTTGAATGATGGGTTGAGACGAGTCGAGGAGGTAGAGGTGTAAGGGGAGATGCTTATCAAAATTTATCCCTCAAATCAAAAGACTAACCATTTGTTCACCCTGAAACTCTGATGATATCTTACTTATTACTCATTACCTATTACTTATTACTACATGCGGCAAATTTACGCCTTTGTGCGTAGCGGTAGTAATAATTTCCACTGGTGGAGGGTGAATAGTATAATTCTTAGAATATTCTTGAGTCTTAGCAAAAATCAATTGAATTACAGAGTGAATAATCAACCCAATGAAGTTTATCTAAATCATCCTACTTTTGGACTGCTCTACAGAATATGTCTATTGAAAGATAATCAAGAATTATTTACTACCCTCTATGCTCAACGCCTCTTTTTTACTGTAACTACCAGCACTGATGCATTTACTTTTGAACCTATTAGCAGAACAGATGCTCGCATGCTAGTAGAAAGCTTGTTGCGTAGATTGTTACTAGACCGCGAAACCGAAAAGCATCGGCAACTACAGGCAATTTATCAGCGTACTTTTCTGTAGTTTTGCCGTCAATATCTAAATTAAGCCCATGAATGGTCATATTGCGCCAAAAATAGCATCCATTAAACGTGAGATTCCCCAGAATGTTGAGCTAGTGGCAATTACGAAGCAAACAAGCGCGGCGGCGATGAGACAGGCTTATGAAGCTGGAGTGAGAAATTTTGGGGAAAATCGTCTCCAGGAAGCTCTTGCCAAGCAGCTAGAGCTAAAGGATTTAACGGATGTTGACTGGCATTTCATTGGGCATATTCAGAAAAATAAAGTCAAAAAGATCATTGAGAATTTTTCTTGGCTTCATTCCGTAGATAGCTTGTCCTTAGCCCAAAGAATCAATCGAATTGCTACGGAACTTGACTTAAGACCCAAAGTTTTTCTTCAGGTAAAGATTCTGCCAGATCCCAATAAATATGGCTGGTCAGCCGAGCAGCTACTACAAGATTTGCCACAACTAAATCAATATAGCCAGCTAGATATTCAGGGTTTGATGACAATATTGCCTTGGGGTTTATCTTCTGACGAGATTTCTCAAGCATTTACCGCCGTCGCTAAATTATCAGACGAAATTAAACAAAAAAACTATCCCAATTTACCGATGACAGAGCTGTCGATGGGGATGTCTGGAGATTACAAGCTCGCAATCGAGGCTGGAGCTACCAAAATTCGCCTGGGAAGAACAATTTTTGGCGAAAATAAAGCTTAGAGAATGACTAAAAAGTCACAGTAAATGCGATCGCCATATTCAAACCCTAATTTGAAAGAATGTCTCAAAAACTGATAACTGATAATTGATAACTGATAACTACCGACACCATAAAAAACACAAAAATTATGTGACTGTGCATTTTTGTCCCAAAGATTACTCATGGTTATATTTACTGACATACCATGTATTAACATTACTTTAGTTTTAAGTAATAATTGGCAGTTATTCAAACAACATAAATAAATGTAACAAAAAATAACTAGGAAATAAGCCAAATGAAGTAATCAATTGCAATAAGGCTGCCATTTGTAATTAAATGGAGTAGAATTGATTCGCCAAACAAAAAATTTCTTTGAATACAGCCACTTTCTCATTGATTTTGAGAATGATATTGATAGTTAACCAATTAATAGAAACTGAAGTGAGCAAAGTATAACCTACTAATGTGAGTTGTACAGCAAAAACTTCAATTCAACAAGATAGTTTGTGACTAATCAGTAGTTCAAAGTAAATACTATACCAACCAACTAAAGTCGTAAATTAATAGGAATTAGCAATATGTTTGATACCTTAAAAGAATTTTTTGGAATTGAAAACGGATACGACGGCGAAGATGAAGACTACGTCGAATACGATCCTGCTCAAGAAGAAATGGATGTTCAGAGCTTTTTGAATTCTTCCAGTAACCAGCCCGAATTAACCAAAGTTCCTGCCAATAATCAAAAAACTAACCGCAAACAAGAGATGAAAATCAATAATGTAATCGGCATGCCAGGATTAACCAACGGCAACTCAGAGGTAGTAGTGATCGAGCCTCATTCTTTTGAAGAAATGCCTCAAGTCATTTTGGCTTTGCGTGATCGCAAGTCAGTAGTCTTGAACCTCAACATCATGAATCCTGAAGAAGCGCAAAGAGCCGTAGACTTCATCGCTGGCGGTACTTACGCAATGGATGGACATCAAGAGCGTGTGGGTGAAAGCATCTTTTTGTTCACTCCTAGCTCAGTTAAAGTTAGCAGCTTGAACGGTATCCTCAAAGACGTACACACTCCTGAAACTCATGTACGTCGTACGAACACAACTCCTGAACCAGAAGCTTGGGGACAGCACCCCAACGTGGCAGCTCAGTAAGTTCAAGCGAGATAGTATTATTAGAAGATGAAATCTAATAATATTTGCCTCAGTATCATCGGTGGCGGGGTAATGGCAGAAGCTATATTATCCCGCCTTTTAGTTAAGCAGGTTTTTATGGCTAATACCGTATTAGTCAGTGAGCCTAGAGCCGCAAGAAGAGATTTTCTGGCTCAAAAATATCAGGTGCAAGTAACACCAGACAATCAAACGGCGATCTCTGCTACTCCAGTTTTGCTGCTGGCGGTTAAGCCACAGATACTCAAGTTAGTCGTTGCGGATATTACACCAAATCCCCACAGTACAGTAATTTCCATTTTAGCGGGAGTAAAAATTGTTCAGCTAGAACAGGCGTTCCCTAACCAGCCCGTAATCCGCGTCATGCCCAACACCCCCGCTACAGTAGGTGCAGGAATGACAGCGATCGCTCCAGGGAATTATGCTCAGCAAGAACAGATCGAGCAGGCAAAAAGTATCTTTAATGCGGTAGGAGAAGTAGTAGAAGTAGCTGAATCAGCAATGGATGCAGTGACAGGCTTATCAGGTTCGGGCCCTGCTTTTATTGCCTTAGCAATTGAGGCTTTAGCAGATGGCGGAGTAGCTTCAGGATTGCCCAGAGCGATCGCCTTGCAGTTGGCGACTCAGACAGTATTGGGTACGGCTACCCTAGTGAAAGAAACGGGTTTACACCCAGGAATATTGAAAGATCAGGTCACAAGTCCCGGTGGCACAACGATTGCGGGAGTTGCACAACTCGAAAGCGCTGGATTTCGCTCGGCTTTGATTGAGGCAGTGAAGACAGCTACGGCTAGATCGAAGGAGTTGGGGAAATAGTCAGGAGTAATGAGTAACAAAGGCGCATAGTTCGCTGCATGTAGTAAGAAGTAAGGAGTAAGGAGTAAGATTCAGAAACTAAAAACTAAGAACTAAAAAGAAAGCCCAGATAATACGTTGCAAAGTTTCATTTTATGCATACCCCCGAAATTCAGAGCAATATAAATAAATAAGCATTAGAACTATCAACCAAACATCCTATGAACAGTAATAATATTGAAACTGATAGCCTTCTGCTGGACTTTGAATCATTTTCGGAGACGGGAATCGAATTATCTGCATCCCAGATAGACCAAGCTGTTGCCTTGAGCGATCGCCTGGAAGACCCCGAACGACAATGGCGTACTTATCTTCATTCCCTAGCTCTGTTTGGCTTTGAAACCTGGCTGGAATCCCGCCATGATGTGGAGATTGATACGGATCAATGTTCGGTGAGGCAGCCAAGCCAAGCTAATTATATTGATGGCGTGTTTAATCTGAGGATTGGTGAGTACAAAATATGTTTATTGACCAACGGTGTGGCGCTCGATGAGTTCGTTACTATTGACCGCGCGCTGATTGACTTGCCAGCATATGCTGCCCATTTTTATCTGCTGCTAGATGTAGTGGAAGAACAGGCAGAAGTTAGGCTCAATAGTTTTATCCGTTACGATGAGATTAAACAACGCCAGCAGCTATTAGTCCCTACTTCAGACTGGACTTATGAACTGCCTCTAGCTTGGTTTGAGCATCAGCCAGAAGATTTGCTGCTGTATTTACGCTGTCTTGAACCTGAGCCAATCCAGCTTCCTGCTTCTGTAACGGCAACGGAGGAGATATTTACCGAATTAGAATCTTTATTACCTCAACTACGAACCGCAGAACTTCCCCTAGAGCAAATATTAACCTGGTCGCAAGCTGCTCCTATTCTAGGTGATCCTACGCTTTTGGCATGGCTCTATCGGTTACAAAGCGATCGCCTAACGGTGGCTGATAGTTTGGCTGCTTTGAGAAATGCCTTGAGAAATACTGTGAGGCAAACAGCAATTAATGTTAAGTCTTGGCTATCTGATGAGCTAGATGAACTAGCGCAAAATCTATCTTGGACTTTGCTATCGCCTCCTGTATTTGCTGCCAATGGTTTGCGGGATTTATCTGTGGTCAATCGAACCTCGCCGACAGAAGAATTTGCGGCGATCGTGACTCAGTTACGGCGCAGTGGCGAAGATATCCCCCCTGAAGCTAGGGGTGCTTGCCAAGATTTCACCCTCGGTAATCATCAGCTACGTTTATTTGCCTTGACCTGGTTCATTGAGGAAATGGATGTGCCTGAATGGTCTTTGTTGCTAGTTTTAGGCGCACAGTCACAGAATTTTTTACCCCAGGCTTTGAAGTTAGAGGTACAAGAAGGCGAGACGCTTTTAGATAGCAAAACTAATGATCGCGATACCTCGGATTCTTATCTCTACACTCAGGTAATTGGTGAGTTAGATGAGCAGTTTACCGTTAAAGTAATTTTAGAAGACGGCACAACTTTTATTTTTCCTGATTTTGTTTTTAACTGAGGCAGAGTAAGGAGTAAGGAGTAGGGAGTAACAAAGGCGCATATTTTGCCGCATATAGATAAGGAGTAGAGGAGTTTTTAGTTAATAAATAATAATCTGTCATTTACATGTCCATAGCATTACGTATCAAAGTTAGGACATAATCAAATCAAGAATGGATGTTGCTTTTAATTTGTCAGCTTTCATCCCTCATCCCTTATGCGCAGCGGTATCCTTTAGGACATCCTTACGAACAGATACATTAGCTTATCCTAATCTAATCTTGTACGGCTATAGTTTCGAGAATTGGTA
>JBCCNG010000130.1:0-9089 GCA_039025955.1 Cyanobacteria bacterium P01_C01_bin.72
AGAGTCACGGAAAATCGCTTTAATACTCTAATTGCCCAAATTACCCTTACTCGCTATCGCTACTCTCAAGCCTGGAAAAGCCTCTCGAAGCGCACAATTGCCCGTTTGGACGACAAAGAATTAATTGTGCTATTGGATTTGACCGAAAGAGAATGGAAAAACACCAAACAAATCATTTTGCAGACTGCTGATCGCATTTTGACTCAGGGCATTCCTCTGGGTATTCCGTCCAACTTACTAGAACAGGCAGTTACCGCCCAGCTTAATCCTGATATTTCGGAAACTACCGAACGTCTGGCTCACAATTTACTATTGGGAGCATTACAGCCCAATTTGGAGGAAGACAAAGACGCGACCCGTAATATTGCCGAAAAAGCAGCAATGGCAATTAATTCGGTTCTAGTCGAGGTAGAAGAAGGGGAGGTGATTGTAGAACAGGGAGAGCGAATTAGCCAATCAGATTTTGTGCTGCTCGACGGTTTTAAACTCAGTCGTCGGGGAATCAACTGGGAAGGATTAAGACTTTCGGCATTAGTTGTGGGAGCAACCGCTTGCCTTTTTGTGCTGATCCAAAGAAGAATTTATCCCGCCATTCGTCATCGTGATTATTTACTGCTGTGCTTACTGGCTATTACCGCCCCGCTCTTGAGCGTTTTCGATATTCCCTACACTAGTTTAGCCGCCATTGGACTACTAGTTAGTAGCTTTTACAGTCCTGCTTTAGCAGTGTGTCAGGTGGTGTTGGTAACGGTGCTGGTGATGTTTAGCAATCAGACTTTTGGCTCAGTTTATCTGTTGGCGGGCTTAGTGGGGGGCTTGATTGCTGCTATTGTCGCTGGGAAATTGCGATCGCGCGAGGAGATCGCTAAATTGGGACTGGCGGTAGGTTTCTCTCAGATTGCCGTCTATCTGATTACGAATCTGATTTTAAGTGCCAGTCCCGCGACTATCTGGTCGGCAATTTTACCCGATGCGACGATCTGCGGTGTGTTTGGCGTTGCCTGGATTGTCATTGCCATCGGCATCTCTCCCTATCTCGAACGCTTCTTTGATCTAATTACCCCCATTCGATTGGCAGAACTGTCTAATCCAAACCTGCCTCTCCTCAAACGACTGGCGACGGAAGCCCCAGGAACTTTTCAACATACGATGTTTGTCGCATCCCTAGCCGAAGCCGCCGCTAGAGAATTAAACTGCAACGTCGAGCTAGTTAGGGCAGGAACTTTGTATCATGACATTGGTAAAATGCACGACCCCTTAGGCTTTATTGAAAACCAAATGGGGGGTCCCAATAAGCATGACGAAATCAATGATCCCTACATGAGCGCTGAGATTATCAAAAAGCACGTCAGCGAAGGATTAGTGATGGCGAAAAAGTATGGTCTACCCAAAGCAATTCGCGACTTTATTCCCCAGCATCAGGGTACTTTGTTGATTGTTTATTTTTACTACCAGGCAAAGCAAAAGGCGGAAGAAAATGGCACGACCGTAATCGAATCTGACTTCCGCTATGTTGGTCCCATTCCCCAATCACGGGAGGCGGGTATTCTAATGTTGGCAGATGGCTGTGAGGCAGCTTTACGTTCCTTGCGAGATGCCACTCCCAAACAGGCGATCGCCACGCTGCAAAAAATCTTTAAGTCCCGTTGGCAGGATCGCCAGCTAATGGATAGTGGACTCAGCTATGATGAGCTACCCATAATTGCCGAGGTTTTTGTCCGCGTTTGGGAACAGTTTAACCACAAGCGCATTGTTTATCCTCAAGGGGCGTTAGATTTAGCGGCAAGAAATAATAAATTAGCTTAGATTAGTTTAAATTAATACAGTTAGCAGATTAGGGACTAAAAACTGTGAGTCAGCAATCGTTTCAGGACGCTCAACTAAATCAGGCTCAGGCTAGTTTACAGCAGGCAATATCTTGGTATTCTAGCTTTCGTCGTCATGGCAAAACTCCCCCTGGCGATCGCCTACAGGCTGCGGTCAAAACTGATTTGCAATCTTTACAAAATGCCTTAGAAAGACTTGAGAACCAGGCAGTCAGGATCAGTACCTTTGGCTTGGTTAGCTGCGGTAAATCGTCTTTAATTAACGCTCTATTGGAAGAAGAGGTAGTTGCTACTGGTCCTCTCCACGGCGTAACTCAATCTTTAACTACCCTGCGCTGGAATCCTCTACCAGATGAGGGACTGGAGGTGGAACTAATCGATACTCCTGGTTTAGATGAAGTGTCGGGGGAAGCGAGGGCAGCGATGGCTCAATCAATTGCCCAAAAGTCCGATCTGATCCTATTTGTGGTCGCGGGGGATATTACCAGAACCGAATATCAGGCTCTTTGCGAACTGCGATCAACTCAGAAACCGCTTATTTTAGTGTTTAATAAAAGCGATCTTTATCCTGATCAAGATCGCCAAAAAATTTATCGTCAACTGCAAAAATTAAACGCCGCCCATAGCTTCGGTAGTCTAGATGAGCTAATCTCCCCCCAGGAAATTATTACCGTAGCCGCCAAACCCCAGCCGATTCAAGTACGAACAGAAGCCGCCAACGGAACGATTTCTCAGGAATGGGAATACCCTGAGCCAGAAATTGAGCCGCTAAAAAATGCGATCGCCCAAATTCTTCAGCAGTCGGGCAAATCACTGTTGGCACTCAATGCTTTAGTCCAGGGTAGAGATGCCGAATTAAGGATTGCCCGTAAAACAATTGAGCTACGTCAAGCTGAAGCCGAAGCCATGATTAACAAATACGCCCGCTATAAAGCGATCGCCGTTGCTGCTAATCCGATTATTTTTGCCGATTTAATTGGTGGTCTAATCGCCGATTTAGCCCTGATTAGATCCCTTTCCCAGCTCTACGGTTTGCCGATCACTACCTACGAGGCTGGCAACCTCCTCCGTCGGATTATCGCCAGTGCGGGAGGTTTATTGTTAGGAGAAGTAGGCAGCAGCCTATTTTTGAGCGTCGGCAAAAGTGGGGCAATTCTCAGCAGTGGCTTTGATAGTTCAGGGGCAATTACCGCATATCTCGGTACGGCTACTCTTCAGGGAGCGATCGCTGGCTATGGCACATTTATGATCGGTCGGGTCGCTCAGGTCTACCTCGAACAAGGCTGTACTTGGGGTGAAATGGGCGCTTCCACCCTGATCCAAGAGATGTTATCTCAGGTTGAGCCAGACACGATCATTTACCGCTTAAAACAAGAATTACAGTCGCTTGCGGCTGAATAAATCATGCTTCTATTATTTATTACTCATTACTTAAAACTATTTGACAAGCATCGTAGACTCTTATAGTTCGAGGCTTGCACTTGCCGCATTGAGCGTACCCTTTAGGGTAACTTGTCACAAATGACCTTTAGCTTGTACCCTCAACTGATCCATAAATACATGTTGGGCGCTGTATTCTGCTTCTCCTGGTTTCGGAGAGCGTTGAAGATAAGTGCCGTCTGCCTGTAGTTCCCAAGCATAGCGATTATCAGCTAAATTGATCTCTAGAATTTCCTTAATCTTGGTAATCAAACGGGCTTCCTTGATCGGCGTAACGGTTTCCACCCGACGATCTAAATTACGGGGCATCCAGTCGGCACTGCCAAAATAAACTTCTTCCGAGCCATGGTTTTGAAAATAGAAGATGCGCGAATGCTCTAAAAACCGACCCACAATGCTAATTACGCGAATATTATCGCTGACCCCTGCTATACCTGGGCGAAGACAGCAAATGCCCCGAACAATTAGCTCAATTTTTACCCCTGCTTGAGAAGCCCGATATAAAGCCGCGATTATACCAGGATCAACTAAAGAATTCATCTTGGCAATAATTTTCCCTGAGTATCCCCGCTGCACCTGCGCTATTTCTCGCTGAATCATTTTCATCAGGCGATCGCGCATATTGATTGGTGCGATTAATAGTTGACGAAAAGTTTGTTGCTGGGAATATCCTGTCAAAAAGTTAAACAGATCGTTGATATCTTTTCCCAAACCCTGGCGACAGCTAAATAATCCTAAGTCAGTGTAGATTTTAGCCGATTTGGGATTGTAGTTTCCTGTACTGATGTGAACATAGCGACGAATTCCCTGATCCTCTTTCCTGACCACGAGGGCAATCTTGGTATGAGTTTTTAATCCCACTAAGCCATAAATCACATGAACTCCCGCCTCTTCTAGCTTTTTTGCCCAGAGAATATTGGTTTCCTCATCAAACCTGGCTTTTAACTCCACCAAAACCGCAACCTGCTTGTGAGCTTTCGCCGCATCAATGAGAGATTTTATAATCGGCGACTTACAGGAAGCGCAATAGGTACGATACAGAGTCATTTTGATCGCCAAGACATCAGGATCAAGTGCCGCCTGAGCTAAAAACATTTCTACTGACTGAGAAAAACACTCATAAGGATGATGAACTAACAGATCTCCCTGGCGAATTTCCCGAAACAAGTCTTGACCGCGAGTAATTCCTTGGAGACGGTGAGGGACAATAGATTTCCAGGGTTGATCTTTATATTCTGGTAAGGGTAATGCCATCAACGACATCAAATCCCCAAGATTAAGTAGCCCTTCAATTTCATAAATATCCCCTGGTTGCAAATTTAATTTTTCCCTTAGTGTCTGGTGAATTAGCTCCGAAGCAAAAGCACTAATTTCTAACCTGATTGCAAAACCTTGGAAGTGGCGTTTCTCCACTTCTTTCTGGATTGCTAATAATAAATCATCCGCCTCCGACTCTTGAACAGGAAAATCGGCGTTTCTCGTAACTCGAAAAAAACTGTAGGCTTGAACTTCGAGTCCAGGAAATATTTCAGGTAGGTTATGGGCAATAAGCTGTTCGAGGGGAATACCATTCCAAATAGCTTCCTTATCGGATGGAGAATCTTGCCGTGCAGTAGGAATTTCTAGGAAGCGTGGTAAATTTTCAGGAATTTTAATCCGAGCAAAACGAACAGTTCCAGTTTGAGAATTCTTGACGATTACCGCTAAGTTAAAGCTGAGATTGGAAATATGGGGAAATGGGTGTCCCGAATCTACCCCCAAAGGAGTCAAGAGGGGAAAAACGTCTGTTTCAAAATAGCTTTGACAGTAAACTCGCTGTTCTCGATCAAGCTCATGATAGTCCAGGAGATTAACGCCGATTGCTGCTAACTGAGGGCGTAGGTTTTGCTCAAAATTCTGATGCTGTTGTTGCACCATTGGCTGAAGACGCTGTTTTAAGGCATAGTACTGCTGCTTGGGAGTTCTACCATCGGGGGTTAATTTGCTAGCACCTGTGGCTATTTGCCCCCTTAATGCCGACATTCGAATCATTAAAAACTCATCTAAATTGGAGCTAAAGATAGAGGTAAATTTTAAACGTTCTAGTAAAGGAGTTCGCTGATCTAATGCTTCATGTAATACCCGATAGTTAAACTCTAGCCAGCTTAATTCGCGATTGAAATAGTATTGAGCTGCTTTAAGATTGATTGCTGACTGGGACTTTTCATCTGCTAGCATAGTTTTTGGGCTTAACTAGTGGTTATTTATGCAGAATAAACCCTTTGTATGAATCGTAGCTTAATACCTGAAGCAGCAAATATTGAAGTAGAAAAAATCTATATCCCGTTGGTAATGGCAGCACAGCACAGACGCGCAGACCGCCGCTAGACGGCTAGAAGGCTTATGCCTTCGCGCAAATGGTCACAAGAAAGAGTATATAGAGGTTATTAGACTCATGAGTGACAAAGATGACCGTTTGAAGGCAGAAAGCACAAAGGCGCATTGTTCGCCGCATGTAGGCAGAGGGCAGAGGTAAGATGTACCTCAACACTATCAAAATTGCTATGTATAGCTTTACACATGACAATACTATAGAACTAATACTGCATGCTTATTACTACATGAGTTGAACTAAGAGTATTTGTGTGTAGCGGTACTAGATTAAATATCCTCTTGCTGTTTTAAAGCTGCAATATCCGCTTTGAGATCAATGATTTTATCCAGTATTTCCCGCTGTTTATGATTGTCTCTGATATAAACTAGAACACTAGACCAGGCTCTTACCTGTGCTTCTTTCAGTTCAATTTCACTAATGTGTTTCAAGCTAGACCCAAGGTCATTTATCTGCAAACCTTGAGCGTTATTTTGCTCCACTAAGGATGCCCATTTTGCTGCCATTTCATAAGAATTAATTGCCTCCTGCTTATCACCCATAAACAATAATTCATCCATCCCTTTATAAGTCCAAAGAAATGCCGCCTGTCCTGATTTAGGCTCTACTGCTTCTATTGCTTGTTCCATCAGAGCGATCGTCTGTTCTGGATTACCTGCATAAATTGAATTTGCCACAGAAAGACTTAAATGAGCTTCAGTAAAGCGAGGATCAATACTATTAATCATTTCAAAGTATTCAGGAACTAGATTATAACCAATAGTATCTCTGGCTTGAGTATCGCCAAAATATTGAATAAAGTCTAAATACGACCAACTTGCCTTGAGATTATCAAAACCGAGATGAGAAGATTGTTTGTGCCAGTTAATAATCCTTAACTGCTCTTGTTCTTGGGCTAAATAATCAGCTCGATTTAGTTTTTGTATCGACTTTTTATATTCTTGGCTTTGTAAAAGAACTATTCCTGCTAGGGCGATAAATGGAGAGATGGCGGATAATACTTTTGTGTTTTTTCGCAATATGGCAGCAGGCATAATTTATTTTATAAAAAGTTGATAAATCCTCAGAATTTTCTCCTAAGAGAATATACTGATGTTATCACTAGTTTTTATGCGAGCTATACTAATCTAAAATAGATTCTTTTTTACATATGAATTAATGAAAGCACTTCAGCTATTGATGTTGTCTGATTTTGAACCTCTAATCTGAGCAATAATTAAAGATGCAATTTACTAAAGCTTTATTTGCTGTTTACATAAACTCTAAAAAGATTAACCATAAAGCTTTATTTACTTACTAAGTAAATAAAGCTTTATTAAATATCAAACGGTTGAGATAAGAATTGGGGATTAGGCATTGGTAACAAGTTATAGTCATTTTAATTAATCAATTAATTGCTAAAACAAGCTGTGCGGAAAGCAAAGCTTTCGCAGCTGCCTAGCGGCGTTCTGCGCGAATGCGCTGCCCAGAACCCTCGGTCTAACAACAGTCTACCTTCTACCTAAAAACCATTTGAGCGCGAGGGACGGCAAATTTAATTCGCCATGTCTAATTGCGCTGCTGACAAACATGGAGAGCATCCGCTTTTGAAGCCCCATCGAACTCACATATGCAACAGACATTCAAGCATACATTTTTTTCAAACTGAATGTTCTCATACCGAAAGGTAAATCAACCAAACAAACAAAAATATAACTCAAATTAAGGAGAAAAATCATGTCTAACTCAGATGTCATTCGCGCATGGAAAGATGAAGACTATCGCAATAGTCTAACTGAAGCTCAACGTTCTCAGTTACCCGAAAATCTCGCAAGAATGATTGAAATTCTTGATACTCAAGCTGAAACTGTTGCTGGTTCTGGATTCTTCTAAAGGTGTTATTTATTGTGGCACAAAAGGATTTACTCAAGGTGTACTTTGCGACATTATTCTCAAGCGTTAATTCTAATGAACTAGCAAAAAATGAACTAGCAAAAATAGATTTTCATCTGTTTTTTTAGTTTTTAACTTCGTATTTACTCAGGGCTATTTAATTCTAAATACTTCATCTTTCGAGCATAACAGTAACCATAATCAGCACTACCGTAAAAATCACTATTTTTTTTGCCACTTTTGTAATCAACTATGTTTAATATTTATATTGGGCATCTAATGTGCTTATATATACAGATATCCTTGAGAAAGCTTCTATAAGATAAGGAAGATAAGGTCTACAATACCAACATCAATTAATTAAATTGCAACGATTTAACTGCGCATAAAATCGTTGCATAGGGCTTTTCAGTAAAACTAGAACTTGGAGAATAAAACATGGCAAGCACTGGTAGTGTTAGTTCGTGGGCGGAATCTTTATTGGTCGCAATGATTCAATATCCTGTTCCTATTATAAAGGGACCTCAAGATATTCAAACGCAGGTTAAACAGATATGTAAAGCAGTAGATAATACCAAAGCTGGCTATCCAGGTTTAGACTTAATTGTTTTTCCCGAATATTCTACTCAAGGGCTAAATACCAAAATCTGGACTTACGACGAAATGCTCTTAACAATCGATAGTCCAGAGATTGATGAGTTTCGTAAAGCCTGTGTTCGGAACAAAATTTGGGGTGTTTTCTCCTTAATGGAGAAGAACGATGTAGAAGGGCTACCGCCTTTCAACACGGCAATAATTATTAATGATTCAGGAGAGATTGCACTTCATTATCGTAAGCTTCAACCTTGGGTTCCTATCGAACCCTGGTATCCAGGGAACTATGGCATGCCAGTCTGTGAAGGTCCAAAGGGATCGAAACTTGCGGTTTGTATTTGTCACGATGGTATGTTCCCAGAACTAGCAAGAGAGGCTGCATACAAAGGTTGCAATGTTTATATTCGGATCTCTGGATATTCAACTCAAGTTAACGATCAATGGATCTGGACAAATCGAACCAATGCTTGGCAGAATCTAATGTACACGATCTCTGTCAATCTGGCTGGTTATGATGAAGTATTCTACTATTTTGGAGAGGGTACTGTCTGTAATTATGATGGCAACGTTATTCAACAAGGGCATCGCAATCCTTGGGAAATTGTTACATCTGAGCTATTCCCCCATCTGGTAGATGAGGCACGGAAAAATTGGGCACTTGAAAACAATGTGTTTAATGTCGGATGCAGAGGATACGTTGGTAAACCAGGTGGAGAACGTGCCAACTATCTGACTTGGGTACAAGACTTAGCGGAAGGTAAATACAAATTACCTTGGGATGAGGAAATTAAAATCAGAGATGGTTGGGAGTACTATCCTGACGGCGTTAAGTTAGGTCCTCTACCTCAAGCTACGCCCACTACTCCAGCCAAACTAGCAGCTAACTAAGATGTTTAAGCAGTAATTGCATAGATAATTACGCTAAGGTTTAAAGCGTTTTGAAACGATAAATGATAAATAGCGATCTTGAAGAAATCTGCTTCAAG
>JBCCNG010000131.1:0-9087 GCA_039025955.1 Cyanobacteria bacterium P01_C01_bin.72
ACAAGCTGCGAGATCGACATTTTCAATCCCATTACTCATCACCGAAACTAGCTTGAGCTTATCCCCCGCCGCTTGCAGCAAGGGTTCATCAATGCAGTCTTCATAGCAGCCCAAAATGGCATCGTAGCTATTCTGTCTAACTTTATGAAGTAGTTCTTGATAAGTCATGGGACGTTGTTCGGTAAAAATATCGAGCTGAAAGTCGCCAGGAATTTGGCGGCGCGATTGTTCGGGGATCAAAGCCGTTACTAAAATTTGATAGGACATTGCTCAAGAGTTACAGGGCAAACTCAGTCAATTTTTGATATATCTGCGTAGCCCTTGCCACCATGGCTCTTTCTTGGGGTCGAATTAACGTTTTTTCTCGCTTGGGGGGCATAATCCCTTGACTTTTATCTAGAGTACTGTGCCACTTGGCATGATATTGAGCTTCCCGCTCATTCCAATTTTGCAGTTTTCCTGACTGCCAACTCAGCATGCTGGGGTCATAATCGACTTCAACACTCTGACAGTAAAGTCGCAGAATTTTTTCTGGCTCGCGGCGAAAGCGATTGGCATCAACCACGATTGGCTTTTGCCCTAATTCTGATACCACCATCTGCCAAATTTGTTCTAGTGCCGTAAAGCCGAATTCTGCTTCGGAGGGATATTCGTTAACTCGGTACCAGGAAGCCATTGCTTCTTCTGGATCGCGAATGATAAAGGTATTGGTTAAAGAAGTAAAAAATTCCCGCTCTACATAAGGCAGCACATCATAAGCGTGGTCTTTGACAAAAACTACAGCACTACTATGGGAGGAGATCTTGTCGATCGCCTTGCTGCTGCTATAGTTGCGTAGTTCTGCCACATCGCCAAAGCGATCAGAAATACGCCACTGACTAAAGTAGTAAATATCACAAAAGGGTTCGTGAACTACTTCAGTATCAGAACGTTGAGCAAAGGTTTTTTCAAAAGCCGTGGATACGCAGCGCGGTGCCGCCCACAGAGCGATAACGCGAGTTCGCGTCTGGTTGTGGTCAAGAGTTGTAAGATTCATCTGCAATCTCTCAAACGTCTACTTTCGGGATAAATTGATATTGAGGCTGAGGTTGAGCAAAAATTTTTCTGACTATCGGCTCAAAAAACGATAAAGGCAAAGTGTCATAGTTCGGGTCGAAGCTATTTTGATCGTAGCGATCGCAAAAATCGATAGTTGCCTGGTAATAAGGAGAATCTTGGTGTTTCTCCCTGGCAAAGCGATCGCCTCCCAGATAGTGAGCGCAATAGTATTTTTGAAAAATTGCGTGATGTTTGACGATCCAGTAGGTTTTCTCTGACACGTAGGGTCTGATCGTCGCCGCCGCCATTTCTGCTGCATTATAGGGGGCAAAGAAGTCGCCGATATCGTGCAGCAAAGCGGCAATAATCATTTCATCGCTTTCACCCTCGCGGTAAGCCCTCGTCGCTGCTTGCAAAGAATGTTCGTATCTACTGATCTGGTAGCCTTCAAAGGTGCTTTTTAGGGGTTCTAAGGTCTGAAGAATCCGTTCGGGAACGTCTTGGGTGGCATCATCTGCTAAGGCATATAGCAACACAATGTCTTCTTTTGTCCCGTCCTGTAGCGCCGTAAAACTAACTTGCTGGCTCATTGTTCATTGTTTTAGAAAATAGTTTGCGGAAATAGTTTCTAGCAATAGTTTTGTGTTTCTCAAGCAGAAGTAGCTAAGTTTTCCCTCAAACTGGGGATAAAAGGCGATTGCTGATTGAGCAGAAAGTCTTCCACCTTACCTGGATCGCGAATCAGGGCGGTATCTCCCTGGCTGTAGGCTACTTCCGCAGGATAGTTGTGCAGGGCAAAATTGGTTAGAGAGTGGTTAAAACCATAGGCACCGCAGTTATAAATCACAATATGATCGCTGATGGCAATATTCTGGGGAACTTCTACCTCGTCGGCGATTATGTCTAAGGGGGTGGGTAGTTTACCTGCTAGAGTTACTTTTTCCGTCTCGCCGCTGATTCGCTCCTTGCCGATAACGTCCATGAATCGGCTGGCTTTTTTCATCGAGGTTCTTAATAGTTGATGCACCCCACCATCGATAATCACAAACTTTTTACCTTGGGATTCCTTGATATCAATTACCTTGGTCACATAACTACCAGCTTCACAAACTAAATAGCGACCCAGCTCAAAAATATACTCATACTGGTAGGGATTGCGATCGCTAATTTGCTGCATTTGTTTGCCAAATTCTGCCACGTCAAATTCGGCATCAACACTATTGTAGGGAACTCCCATGCCACCACCAAAATCGACGACGGAAATCCCATATCCCTTATCTCGCAAACGGTTAGCAATATTGATTGTATTTTGGCAAGAAGCAGCTAGCTGTTGCTGATTGAGGACATTACTTTCCGTAAAAATATGAATCCCTTGCAGATTGATGTTCGGCAAAGCCACAATCTCTGGCATCGCTGTCAAAATCTCGTTTTCGTCGATCCCAAATTTACTGGCGCTTTGAGCGATCGATTGAATCGGTGTATCAGAAATTGCATCCTGTTCACAACCAGCATTTCCTTGGGCAATCTCACAACTGCTACTAGTTCGATAAAGGGGATTAATTCTGACTAAAATATCCTGTTTTATGCCATATTGCTCCGCTAAGGAATTTAAGCGACGCGCCTCATTAACCGATTCGATCGCAATGAGTGCAATATTCTGCTTGAGGGCAAAATCTAATTCGCGATCGCTTTTTCCTGGTCCAGTAAATATTAGCTGTTGAGGCGCAAAACCCGCTTTAATCGCCACTACCAGTTCACCAATAGAACTAATATCTGCTGATATTCCTAGCTGAGATAAATGATGACAAATGGCTAAACTACTGTTTGCTTTAAGAGTATAGTGAACCCGAAAGTTCTTCGGTAACGATGCCTCTAATCGCTCACACTGTTTCGCTATTTCGTCAAAGTTATAGGAATAAAATGGGATTTCAGCTAAAACGCCAAAATGTTTTAGCTGATACTCTATTTGACTGTACTTCTTGCTTTTAATCACTATTGTTTGTGGTTGTTGAATAAATTGTTATTAACTTATCTAATACTTTCTCGAACCCAAATAAATAATGTTTGTTTTTATTATCAAAGACCAACATTATCATACAAGCTCTATAGCAAAAGCTGTCTCAAACCGATTCTGTTTATATACAGAGTTAAAAATCAACAATACGTTACAAAAGCAAAGCTTTAAAATAATACTTCCTGCTTTTCGGATGTCTTTCTAGAATATTACCACTAATTTTCTTGCTGAATCTCAGCTTAACTTTTTTTTATTATTTGTGTTTCAGATGTCAAAAAAAATCAGTTCTCTGTCTGTCAGATCAAGTTAATTAAGTTATAGCCGGTAATATTATTCAAATCTGACTAAAACTTAAAATAACCTAACTATTATTTACTATTTACTGTTGTTTTTTGATCTTTGGTTTTGCTCAATTATTGCTCAAGCGACAACCGAAGTATTTGAAGTTAGAAAAAGAGTCAAACCTGTTGGCAAAATACACAATGATTTTATGCTGCTTGGCAGACTGTGGAGATAGAAAAGTAATTATTTTTCACTTAACTATCTCCAAAAATCAAATGCTTTAATACTTTAGAATGAGATAAATTGATGCTTCATTGCTACATAAGCTCTTAAACATTCGCCGTCAATTGTTTAATCTCTTTAGCATCGACACGATCAAGTTTGATCTCCTGAACTGGAGCAGCCAACTCAATATTCTCTTCTTCTAGTCGTTTTTGCAGCGCTTTCAGCAAGTCAACATACACACCCCAGTAATCATCAGTTTTTGACCATGCTGACAGACCAACTCCAATGCTGTAGTTATAGATTGAATTCCAGGGAAAAATACTTGCCCCAGGGGTTTCTAACACTTGAGGATGAGCAGAGGCAATATCAAACCAGATTTGCTTAATCTGTTCTACATCCTGGTTGAACTTAATATCAATCGAAAGCTTCACCTTACGAATATCAGCATGGGTGTAGTTGATAATGTCACTATTCCACACCGTATTGTTGGGCAGAGTCACAATGTTGCCTCCAAAGTCTTTCAACTTCGTACTAGCAAGAGAGATAGAGTCTACGTAAGCCCAATATCCCCCCAGTCTTACTTCGTCACCGACATCAAAAGGTTTAGTGATTAATAACATTAGACCACTGGCAAAGTTGCCCAAATTATCTTGCAGTGCAAATGCCAAAACAAAACTAGCACCACCAACGACAGCTAAAATTGGACCGAGATTAACCCCAATTGATGCCAGAGCCAGTAGACTACCGACGATTAAAACACTCCGCTTCACAATCATGACGGCAAAGTTACGAAATAGATTAGACATACTGTTAATGCGCCCTAGAGCCTTATCAGCAAGTTTTCCTACTTTAGGAGCAATGATGACGGTAGCAATCAGAATACCGCTGAATTTAAGCAAATCGATTCCTAAACGAATGCCCCCTTCTGGAGATTTCAGCCAAGTAGTAAAACGTAAGACTAATTCCCCTGTATCTCTTAGACCCAATTCAATTCCGCTAACTGCACCGACATACTGGCGATAGATATCGGATTCTCCACCTTTATCATCCCAAGCATCTAACACAGTTTTCAAACGATTGACTAAATGTGATTGTTCTGTTTTCAGCGTGCTGGAGCTGACTACTAATTTCTCCTTCTCTGTATCAACAGCACCGCCAATCTTGGCACTATCCTCTTGAGTTTGAATCGCAATTTCCGTATCGCTAATTTCTTGGACTTTTTCTTGCAGTAAGTTCAACCAAGCATCTGCCTCAACCTTGATTTGCTCTTGGGTCAATGGCTTGAGCAGTAATTCGAGCTGGGGAACAGGAAGCTCAGGGTTTTTGGTGGTGACTGCTTGATGAGATTCTTCCTTTTTGTTTGCGTCTGCTTCTACAGTTTCCACCGATACCGATTCCTCCCCAGAGTTTACTTCTTGGGAAAAGCTTGGCAGAGCAAACATAGCTGACGCCGCAATTACAGTAGTTGCCGCGATCGCCTGGAATTTAATAAAAACAGTAAATTGGCGCATGATATTTGTGTATTCTGTGATCTTCCATATTGTATTTCAAAGCTTAAGGAGATAACTTAAGGACATAAATTTCATCTTTGAAACAAAACACGCTCCAATATAGTTCATTTCATGTTCCTTTGAACAAGTTTATAACGATAGATTAACTTTAATTCTTAAGTTGCCCTCTTAAGTTGCCTTTTTAACTTCTATGCTTAACTTGCTCTTGTAAGTTGCACTGCAAAATTTGATTTTTACAATAAACAATTATCGATTAAATATCACTTATTTCATTATTATACATGTTTGTAAAAATAACAACAAAACACTTTTTTGGCAAAAAAAATATATAAAACCACAAATCAAAGCCAATAAACAAGGTTAAATTTATAATTATTTACAAGCAGCTATTTTTTAAACGCAGAAATGTATCATAGACAACAACAAGGTTAAATTAATATTAAAACAGTATCGATTTGCACGTATTGGCAGTATGTTTCTCATAGAAACCAGCGAATCAAGTTGTTGATACAGTTTAGTTTTTTGTGAGCATAAAGCTGAACTTTGGTTTCTGGAGTTCCTTATTTAGAAATTTTCCATGTCTAAAAATTTCAACGGCAAAGTTGCACTCGATATTCGCGATTCTGTACCCGATTGGAGTCCTTACGCAGAACCAACTGCTCCCCAAGGATCGCCCAATATTCTCTACATTGTGTTTGACGATACTGGATTTGGTGCGTGGGAAATGTTTGGTGGCAAAATCAAAATGCCCAACTTAACCAAAATCGCTCAGAGAGGTCTGGTATACACCAACTTCCACACCACAGCCCTCTGTTCGCCAACTCGTTCATCATCCCGTTACTGGACGCAACGCTACCAGTAACGGGATGTCTTGTATCGAAGAAGCGACTTCTGCTTTCCCTGGTAACAATGGTCGTATTCCTTTTGAGAATGCCTTTATTCCTGCGGTGCTTAACGAAAAAGGTTGGAATACTTTTGCCTTGGGTAAATGGCACTTATTACCCGAAGAAGAAGCCAATATGGCAGCTACCAAACGTAACTGGCCCTTGGGTCGTGGCTTTGAACGCTACTACGGCTTTTTAGGTGGCGAAACCGATCAGTGGTATCCCGATTTGGTCTACGACAACCATTTGATCGAGCCTCCTGCCAAGCCAAGTATGACGGTTGCAGTTACAAAAGCGGATGGAAGCTCCGTAGATACCAGTAACCTTGACGGTACAGAAGATTCCACACAATGGACGTACAAAACTGAAGGCTATCATTTCTCCGAAGATCTGACCAATAAAGCAATTTCCTTTATTCAAGATACAAGAGCGATCGCCGATGAAAAACCATGGATGATGTATTTCTGTCCTGGTGCTAACCATGCACCCCACCAAATCTGGCCAGAAATAATCTTGAAATATGGCTACAATACAACCTTGGGCAATACAAAAGATTCACAAGATTTTTCTTTTGTAGACAGTAGTGTCTTTGGCACAGGATATGAAGAATATCGCAAAGACATTCTCGCTAATATGAGAACAATGGGTATCTTTGATGAATCGGTGGAAAATCCGACAGAAATCAATCCCCACAATGAATTTTTGATGGATCCTAATTATGACGCAGACCATTATGGAGCAGATTACGATTCTACCCTCGACCCAGAGAAAGATATCATTGGCGTTCCTGAAGACAAAAAATGGCCTCAATCAGATTGGGTTAGACCTTGGAGTACTTTAGAAGAAAAAGAAAAAGCTCTATTCGTCCGTATGGCAGAGATTTATGCAGCCTACTCTAGCTATACTGATGAACAAATTGGTCGCTTGCTCGACTACCTTGACAAAACTGGCGAACTAGAAAATACCATCATCATTGCCGTTGCTGATAATGGTGCTAGTGCCGAAGGTGGCCCCAGCGGTTCGGTTAACGAAAACCTCTTTTTCAACGACATTCCCGACGATCCTGACACTAACTTAAACTACCTTCAGAGATTGGGAACTGACGAAACCTACAATCACTATCCTAGCGGCTGGGCTTGGGGTTTTGACACTCCCTTTAAATATTGGAAACGTTGGTCCGGTTATGAAGGTGGTGCAGCTACTCCCTTCATGATGTGTGGGCCAGGAATTGAATCCAACGCTGTTGTTGGCGGTTGTTTTGACGGAACATCCCTACCTGATTGTGATTTTCGCAAACAGTATATCCATGCCGTAGATGTTGTGCCTACTCTCTATGAGATGTGTGGTATTACCGCTCCTGAAGTAGTCAAAGGCTATACCCAAAACCCCATTGAAGGTATCAGCTTTGCCTATACTTTTGATCAGAGTTTTGCGGGCGACGACCAAAAATATGCTTACAAGATTCCGACAGAAGACCGACCCACAGATAATGAGGGAAATCCGATCAAAATCAGAGATACTCAGTTCTACTCCATGCTAGGGACTAGGGGAATCTGGTATCAAGGTTGGCACGCTAATGCAGTTCATCCTCCCACACCTTCTGACTGGAGCAACTTCGATAAGGATATTTGGGAACTCTACTGTATGGATGGTGTTACTGCCGAAGATCCTGATTTCGATACCTTTGGAGAATTGCCTCCCGATCCTACTCAGGCTGTGAATCTAGTAGATCCAGATTACTTAGCAAATAGTCCAATTAGCGATGCTCTCAAAACAAAGCTGGAACAGATGAAAAATATCTGGTTCTTGCAAGCAGGGCTTTATAACGGTATACCCTTAGATGATCGCTCTACTGCGGCAGTATTGGGTGGAGAACGTCCTCAATTGTCCGATCCTAATAAAATTGAATATACCTACTATCCAGGAGGATCGGAAATTCCCGAAGCCGTTGCGCCGAATATTCGCACTCGCTCCTACAGTATTGAAGCCACTCTTCAGGTAGAAGCAGAGCATGACGACCTAGAAGGAGTTCTACTAGCTCACGGCGGACGTTTTGGCGGACACAGTTTCTATATTCATGACAGCAAGCTTTGTTATGTCTATAACTGGTTAGGACAGTATGAACAGAAAGTATCTTGTCCTTTAGGAACTGTTAGTGGTGAAGTTAAAGTCAAAATAGAGTTTGGTAAAGAAAAAACACTAGACCCCACTATTCCAGGGGCAGACCCAAATCTTGGCAGTAGTACTGTGGGAATAGTCAAGCTCTATATTGATGAAGTAGACCAAGCATTATCTTATGATTTCGACGATGATGACTCGGCAACAGATTTCTCTGTTTATCAAACCGCAGGAAGCGAGAGATTCTTAACTCAACCTGCTAAGTTTGCGCTTTGTGGAGAAGGCTTTAATCTCGGTCGAGATGGCGGACAACCCGTATCAACAGACTACGAAGATTCAGTTCCCTATGAGTTTGAAGTTGAAGGCGTTACTCTCCAACAAGTTGTTGTCACCCTGGGAGAAGATGCTGCTCCCGTGGACACAGATAAAGAATTTTTGGCTATGTTGATGCGCGACTAATTTTTGAGTCCAATTTCTAAATCAAATTTCTGAATCAAATCTCTGAGTCAATTTCTCGGAATCAACGCTTATCAGCCTGAAATAGATTTTGGTTTGCACTCGCAGCCACTATCTAGCCTTAGGGGTAGTTCTAATTATTGCCCCTACAGGCAAATCTTACACTCGACATCTACAGACAATCTTGCATGAACAACAAAAAAATAGGAACTTGTTTTCTAGTATCTCTAGTATTAATTTTGGGCTTGAGCTTAATTTTACCTATCTCTCCAGCATATGCTGACGACGAGCCTTTATCTGCTTGGAAGAATAGCGCTAGCAAATCAAAGATTATGGCTTTTGTCAAAAAAGTTACCGATCCTGATGATCGTTCTCACTTCGTTCCTGTAGCAGATCGCGTTGCTGTTTTTGATAATGATGGCACACTATGGGCAGAACGTCCGCAATATTTTCAACTTGACTTCCTAGAAGCAAATAAAGAAGCTCAATCTCAAATTAATCTCAAAAAACTACCTAAAGATATCCGAAGAGAAATCGATGCTGATAGAGATGGCAAAAT
>JBCCNG010000132.1:0-9076 GCA_039025955.1 Cyanobacteria bacterium P01_C01_bin.72
AAATTATCGACCGCGTTTTTATAAATCAAGAGAATGTCTTGTTGCAGAAGATAATGTTTGAATGAACAGTGAACATTGAACAGTGAACATCAATAAATGTTAAATGCTAAATGCTAAATGCTAAATGCTAAATGACTATTACCTTAAGCCCAACGCTATCGCTGAGCCATTATTTAATCAGTGGTATGCTTGGTCGTATTTAATTCCACCAGCAACAGCAGCTAGATATGTAGCTAATTCTCACTTAAAGATTATGGAATCTTTTGTGGCTGCACCTCAAGTTCATGCTGATGCGCTCAAAAATCCTGAGATGATGGGCGCACCTTTTATTAATCATCCTCCTAATCGAGTTTGGGAAATAGAGGCTTTGTTGGAGAAAACCAGAATAAGGCAAAAGTCTTTACTAGATTTAGATCAAGCAATTACAGATTTAGATTATTTGCTCAAAGATGTAGAAGTGGGTGCTTCTTTAGAGCCTTTGTATGATCGCGTGCCAGAAGTCTTGAAGGGATATGTAGAATTAGTCTACGACCGCCATAATAATGCAGGAATCCGTTTTATTGAGGGCTTATTGTATCGCAGTCCTCTATACGATCCAAGGTATCAGTCAGTATATTTGTATTTAGATAATCCCGACAGTCGCTCTTTTGTTCTCAGTACTCCTCGTTTATCCAGTCAAGGTAGTTTACAGATTAATTTACCATTTGGAGATCGCCGCTGGGATAAGTTGTTTGGCATGCGATCGCATCCTCAAGATTTGGAGCAGATTATACAAGAGCTAGAAATTAGTCCAGCAGATACAGAAGTTTTTGCCTCTTTCTTTACTAGTCAAGCACCAGCTAAAAAAGATCAGTACCAAGGGGATGATGTTAGGATACGTTACTTTGGTCATGCTTGTGTTCTAATCGAAACTAAAGATACGAGTATTCTTTGCGATCCTTTAATTGCTTGTCCCCATCCAGAAGGAATTCCTCGTTATAGTTATGACGATTTACCCAATAAGATTGACTATGCCCTAATTACCCACAACCATCAAGACCATGTGATGTTTGAAACCTTGCTACAAATACGTCATAAGGTTAAGCATTTAGTCATTCCGAAAAGTAATCGAGGTTCGTTGCTCGATCCTTCTCTCAAACTAATTTTGCAACAGATTGGCTTTAGCAACGTGCTGGAATTGGACGAACTAGAATCAATTGCTTTAACCGATGGTGAAATAATTAGTATCCCAGTATTGGGAGAACACGGAGATCTCAATATTAGTACCAAGAATGCTTATCTAATTCAACTCCAAGGCAAGTCTATTTTATGTGCTGCTGATTCTAATAACATCGAACCAAATTTGTATAGACATCTATATAAGTCTTTTAAAGATATAGATATCATGTTTATTGGTATGGAATGCGATGGCGCGCCCTTTACCTGGGCTTATGGTACGTTATTAGACGGTTCTATACCCCGTAAAATTGCCGCTACCAGACGATTAGATGGTTCAGATAGCCAAAAAGCGATCGCCCTAGTCAAACAGTTTAACCCCCAGCAGGTTTATGTCTATGCTATGGGACAAGAGCCTTGGCTGACTTATATTACTTCGATACAATATACTCCGAGTTCTAAACCCATCATTGAATCAGATCTTCTAGTGCAATTTTGCCAGCAGCATCATATTTCTAGTGAGAGGTTGTTTGGTACGAAGGAGATTTTTTTGCAGGCAGAGGTGCGGGGGAACAGAAGTGCGGGGGAGCAGAGGTGGAAGGGAGCAGAGGTGAGAGGGAGCAGAGGTGCAGAGGAGAATATAGATAGGAGGATTGAAGCGGAGAAGTTTATCAAGTATTTACGAGGTTTGGATATTAAAGTGTCTTTAGACGGTAGCGAGCTAGCTATTAATGCGCCAAAAGGGGCTTTGAATCAAGGTTTGATAAAGGAATTGAAGCAAAGGAAGCCCGACCTGATTGAGTTTTTACATTCAACTCAGAAGCTGGCATCTAATACTATTTCTCAAGGGTGAGCAGGGGGAGCAGAGGAGCAAGGGCGCAAGGGCGCAGTGGTGCAGAGGAGGCAAGACAAAAGTTTGAGAGTTTTTAATTAGGGCTTGCTGAATAAGTCAAAACCATCTATCTGTAGATGTTTCAAAATTTTTTCTTCAATTCAAATGCATGGTTTTTTGATAGTGTGATACTGAATCCGATTACCAAAGTTGTAACTTTCAGGAATAAGTGGCGTAAAATCTTCATAGTTATTTGGCGTAATACAAATTAACTATTACGCGATTTTTTGTTTTGGGTGAGACTGAACTACTAATTTTAAAAATAAAAGAGCTTTATTATCCTTTGATAATTCCCTTCATCACCAAATCAACCAATTCATTTACCAATTTCTTGGTTAAAGGTTGATGTCTTAATAACAAGCGATAGAATAACGGACTATACAAAGCATCAATTGCAACTTCGGGATCTATACCTTCTCTCAATTCTCCTCTTTCAATCCCTCGTTGGAATATTTGTTTTGCATCTTTTCGCCTGGGAGTTAGCCAATTTTCACGAAAGGCAGCTATCAATTCTTCATCAGCCTGTCCACAACCAATAACACTTGCTAGGACTTCTCCTCTAGGACTATTCATCAGCTTGACTATTTTTTGCATTTGCTCTCTGAAATCCTCAGATGCCTTACCCGTATCAGGAAATGTCAGTTCTGGATTTACACCCTCTAGAAAAGCATCCATTGCTAGCGCTGCTTTAGTTTTCCAGCGTCGGTAGATAGTTGGTTTACCTACTTCTGCTCTTGCTGCTACCCCTTCAATAGTTAAATCCATAAATCCAACTTCATTCAATATTTCATAGGCTGCTTTGAGTATTTTGGCTCTGGTTTCGGGTGAGCGTGGTCGTCCACGTCCTGATTGAGCAATGGTTTTAACCTTTTTAGTTTTGGGGGTTGACATAATCGTTTATTCTTAGTTATATTAATTACGTAGCGTAACGTTAACAAAACAATTATAGCCTAAGATGCTTTGAATGACTAGCTTTTATCGGACAAGCTACTGCTAAAGAAACAAGTGTAAAATCAACATCACTTTTTTTGATTAAATAATTTACGAGCCGTAACGTTAATAATATGAAAGCATCAACACAAGTACAACCAACAAAAGACTTTGCAAAAATTCGCGAGCTAACCGAGCAATGGAGAAAAATATGGAGTCCCGAAAACCGACCATTTACGGGAGAAGGTTTTGAGAACATTTTTGCTGTGGGAGAAAATGAAATTCTAGTCTTCGATAATTTTGATAACAGTGTTGTTGTGTTACACAGCCTGACTGAATATCTCGATACTTGGATACCAGTGATGCAGAACTTTGGCTATTGGTCAATTCAGCTTGAAGATAACTTACAAATTTCTGTTGATGGAGATTTAGCAGTAACTACCTTTTCTTGGATAGGTGGTGGTAAAACCAAAGACGGACAAGAAGTCAAAGCTAGACAGTATGGCACTCACACTTGGAAACGTCTTAACGGTGAATGGCGGTTAGTACACGAACATTTAACGGTTGGCTAGAAGCTCAGAGAAAACAAGATTAGGACACTTTAAACAACAATTTACAAGAAAGAAAAAAATATCATGACAAATATCAAAGACAAGAAAGTTCTGATTACTGGCGTTTCTTCAGGTTTAGGTCGTGCATTGGCTCAGAAAATCCTCGAACAAGGTGGTTATGTCGCTGGCACTCTGCGCAAGCCGTCACAAATGGATGAGTTTGAAGCACTCGCGCCAGGACGAGCATTAGCAATAGAGATGGACATCACCAATTCAGAACAAGTTAAAGCTGGAGTAGAAAAGGCGATCTCCAACTTTGGTCAGATTGACGTGCTAGCGAACAATGCAGGACATGGTTTGGTTGGTGCAATCGAAGAAACTAGCGACACTGAAGCTCAACAAATGCTCGATACTAATTTCTTGGGTAGTTTGCGGGTGACTCGCGCCGTACTCCCGCAAATGCGCCAACAAAAAAGCGGTCATATTATTAACTATTCGGCTATTGGTGGTTTTACAGGTTTCCCAGGTTTGGGAGTCTATAGTGCAGCCAAAGCAGCAGTAGATATTATGGGGGAAGCCTTAGCAGCAGAAGTTAAACCTTTAGGAATCGATGTCACTATTCTTACCATAGGTATCTTTCGGACTGAGTTTGCAGGTCGCTCTCTAAGGCATACAGAACAAGTCTTAGATGCTTACCAAGAAACCCCCGCAGGTAAATTTAGAGGCTTTATCGATAATCTTTCAGGAAATCAGCCTAACGATCCAGAATTAGCAGCTGAGGCAATAATCAAACTGATTGAATCAGATGAACCTCCGTTACATCTGGCTTTGGGTAACGATGCAATTAAAACAATTCAGGACAAAATTGAACGTTTACAGCAAAATCTTCAAGCATGGCAAGAAGTTTCAGCTTCTACAGCTTATTAAGTCAATACTGAAAGTTTAATCATGAACAATAAACCAAATATTTTAATTCTCGGTGCTACGGGTAAAGTTGGCGCAGAAGTAGTAAAGCAGCTTACAGACGATAAAGATGTTGAGGTTATTGCTGCTACTCGCTCTCCTGAAAAAGCTCAAGCATTTAGAGAAAAAGGCATTAGTAGCGTCATTTTAGATTTAGATAAACCAGAAACCATTGCTCCTGCACTAGAAAATATAGACAGAGCATTACTATTAACTGGCTACACTGTTGATATGCTTAGACAAAGCAAGCGATTTCTTGATACGGCTAAACAAGCAAAAGTAAATCATATTGTTCATATCGGCGCATCTACTGCACCTACCAATGAAGTTGCTCACTGGGGATGGCATCAATTTATCGAAGCTTATATTGAAAAACTCGGCTTTAGTTATACTCACCTACGCCCTGAAGCCTTTATGCAAAACTTGTTTGGCTTTGGCTGGTTAAATAATGGGGTGATTACTAACTATATTGGCAACGCTCGCTGGAGTTGGATCGACTGTTACGATTTGGCTGCGGTAGTCGTAGAGACTTTACTACATCCCGAACAGTATATCGGTCAAACTATACCTCTGGGTTACGATGCCAAAACTATGGACGAGGTAGCTCAGGTTTTAACAGAAGTTGTGGGACAACCATTTAAAACCGAAGCTCATCCTCCAAAAGAGTTTTTAAATAATGCTCTACAGGAAGGTGTGGACGGTATTTCTTCTAATGCTTATATGAATTGTGTTTATACTCAATTCGAGTTGAACATCGCAGACAAAATTCCAGAAGCTGATGCAACCTTTGATAACTTTGAAGCCATAGTAGGGCGTAAACCTAATACTTGGCATGATTTTGCCGTTAATTATCGCGAACAATTTGCTTATTAAGTATTATGAACAACCAAAAAATAGCATTGATAACTGGTGGAAATCGCGGGATTGGATATGCGATTGCCCAAGGATTACTAAAGGCAGATTTTCGAGTAATTATTGGAGCGAGATCGCTTAAAAAAGGACAAGAAGCAGCAGAAAAGCTTAATTCACCTTTAGTTAGTGCGGTAGAAATTGATATTGCTGACGATGATAGTATCAACAAGGCTTTCAATGAATTGAACGGCAAGATAGATCGTCTTGATGTACTGATAAACAATGCAGGTATCTATCCTGACAACGGCTTTAACATCCTAACTATCGATCGTGATTTGCTATCTAAAACTCTAAATGTCAATACTTTTGGGGCGATTAGAATCACGCAGATATTCTTACCCTTATTGGAAAAAGCCGATCAAGCGAGAGTGATTAACTATTCCAGTGGATATGGACAATTAAATGGACTTTCTGCCAATGTCCCTAGCTATTGCTTATCTAAGCTAACTCTCAATGGTGCAACCATTATGTTAGCGGATGCTTTAGCCAGTAAAAATATTACCGTTAACGCTGTCGATCCTGGTTGGGTCAGTTCCGATATGGGGGGAGAAAACGCACCTCGTACTGTAGAACAGGGTGCAGATACAGCGGTTTGGTTGGCTACTGTCGATCCCATCAAAGATAGTGGAAAACTTTGGCGAGATCGCTCTATTACTTCTTTCTGATTGTTATTAAACGTCCAGATTGAAAAACTTGAAGAACAAAAAATTATGAACAATACAACAAAAGTATCTCAAACTTACGGTATCGGTGGAGAGTTAACAGTTAACCGCATCGGTTACGGAGCAATGCGTCTTTCAGGACAACCAGGAAACTTTGGTGCATATTCAGACTGGGAGGGGGGTAAACAGCTTTTACGTCGTGCTGTCGAACTAGGAGTAGACTTTATCGATACGGCAGAAGCTTATGGCGCAGGATTCAACGAAAAGATAATTGCCGATGCTTTATATCCCTATACCGAAGATTTAATTATTGCTACCAAAGGCGGAATCAATAAACCAGCACCAGACAAGATTCTAGCTGATGCCTCACCAAAATTCCTCCGAAAAGGTGTAGAAGGCAGCTTACAAAGACTGAAAATAGAACAAATCGACCTGTATCAACTACATCGTCCCGATCCTAAAGTGCCATTTGCAGAGTCAATAGGCGCATTGAAAGAACTCAGAGATGAAGGTAAAATTCGCCACTTGGGTTTATCTAACGTCAGTATCGAACAGATCGAACAAGCACGTAAAATAGTGCCAATTGTTTCGGTACAAAATAAGTTTAGCATTAGCGATCGCACTCATCAAGAAATCTTAGATTACTGTACGAAAAACAACATAGCCTTTGTCCCTCATGGTTCTTTGGGCGCACATCCTCTAAAAAAAGGCGCACCATTAGCTAATGCCGATGGAGTAATAGCAGATATTGCCACTAAAAAAGATGTCAAGCCCAATCAAATTGCTTTGGCATGGCTACTACACCGCGCACCCAACATCATCTTAATTCCAGGTACAACAACTATTGCTCACTTAGAAGAAAATATGGCTGCTGGTTCTATTTCTCTTACTTCTGAAGAAATATCGATGTTAGATAAACTTCAAACTAATTAAATTCTTGCTAATAACTACCAATACTCTCAACAAAAATCATAGATAAATATGAAATTTGCTCCCCACATTGGACTAAGCTCACCAGACGACTTTATGTTTCCCGCATTGGCAGGAAGCGATCCTATTGACCAGATTAAGTTTATTGCCGAACGAGGATTTTCAGGGATTGAAGACAACTTTCTTAAGCTTCTACTCGCGCATTCCCTTGCGCCTTACGTCGACGCGGGGTCGCTCGTCCCATCGAAGTTCAAGAGAGGATCGGCAAAGAATTAGCCAAGCACGATCTAGAAATGGGGGTTTTTGTTAATAACTTAATCTTCGATCGTCCTACTTTTGTCAGTAATACACCAGAAGCGAGAGAGGTGCTACTGCAACAGCTTAAAGAAACAATTGAAGTAGCCAAACGAGTCAATGGAAAATACGTTACTACACTTTCTGGTATTTCAAACCCTACTTTGGAAAGGGATTATCAGACAGCAAATATGGTTGAAAATCTAAGATATTGCGCCGATATAGCTGAATCGGCAGGAATAATTTTAGGTATTGAAGCAATTACAGGCAAATGGTGGCAAGGGACTTTTGTAACGACTATTCCTCATGCTTATCAAATTGTAAAAGCAGTTAATAGCCCTGCGGTTAAATTGGTTTTTGATACTTTTCAAGCACAGATGGAAACGGGCAATATTATCGAAAACATTAATCGCGTCTGGGATGAGATTGCTCTATTTCAGATTGCCGACGCACCAAAAAGAAGCGAACCAAATAGCGGAGAGATGAACTATCAAGCCATCCTCAAGCATATCAAATCTAAAGGATATGACGGACTAATAGAAATGGAACATTCTGTTTCGCAGCCAGGGAAATTGGGGGAAGAAAAAGTGCTAAAAATTTACGAAGGTTTTAAGAAGTTATAAGTAATAAAAGATGAACCAAGACCAAAATTACCTAAACTCTCACCAGTCCGTTACAGTATTAATTACCCGTAGACCTCGTAAAAGCGATCAAAAAGAATTTGAACAAGCATTATCTGAGACTATTGATGCTGCCCTAGAGTTTCCTGGTCATTTAGGCGTTACCGTGCTGAAACCAAGAGGAGATAATAATGATTATCAAATTATAGTCAAATTTGCCTCTGAAGCAGACTACCAAAGATGGTGTCACTCGAATGAAGCTGCACATTGGTTTAAAACACTCAATCGTTTAGAAGAAAAACCACCAAATTGGGAAATAATGACGGGGATTGAAACTTGGTTTGCGGTTAATAGTGCTGCGTCTCGTCCAATGATTCCTCCACCTCGCTATAAAATGGCAATCGTCACTTGGATAGCAATTTTTATTTTGATTGTCATTATTAATCTACTTTTAGGCAGTTTTTTGGCTTCTCTGCCGATGTTGTTGCGTAGTCTAGTTCTTACAGTTGGATTGGTTGGTCTAATGACTTATATTGTTATGCCTCGAATGACGCGATTATTTAGTTGGTGGCTATATCCCAAAAGATAATTATTAGGTTTTAACTCAGGAATTGTTTTCAGTCTTAATTCGTTTGAGATATGTCTTGACTGTGTTGTAAGCCAAAACAGTGCTACGGCTAATTTCACCTTGGGAGCAACCCATCGCTTTCATCTCAATAATCTGAGGCTTCCACTGCTCAAATCGTAACTTTTGCCACAACAGAAGTAAAAAAAACTCGCAGCAGTTATTTTGTATTGCGCCAAATATTTCTAAAGATTGTACGCCACTTAATTCCGGAAAGTTACATACCTGTGCTAAATTTCAAATTCTACACGTTTGCTTTCATTGTTTGAATTATCTTGAAAATCTATATTTTGATTTTTAGCTATTGTATTTAACAAGCTAATTTTTATGGCGATCGCCAAAACTGTCGGATTTTCAAAAATGCTTTTGAGGGGTAACTCTATTGATAATGCTTCTTTTAATCTTGAATTAACTCTAGTTGCCGATAAAGAATTGCCCCCTAATTCAAAAAAGTTATCGTCGATGCTGACTTGATCTATCTGTAGAATATCTTGCCAGATACTAACAATTTGCTGTTCTAATTCATCAATTGTAGTTTCATT
>JBCCNG010000133.1:0-9076 GCA_039025955.1 Cyanobacteria bacterium P01_C01_bin.72
CTCCTGTTTTCGTCCAGCTAAATTTCCGTGCCTGTTCTAGACCTAGCTGCTGTAGTTGCGATCGCAATTTGTGATCTTCTGCTACCGCCAGCATCGCAAAGGTAATTTCTTCAGTTTGGTAGGGATCAATCAAGATTGCCGCATCGCCAGTAATTTCGGGTAAAGAAG
Source organism: Cyanobacteria bacterium P01_C01_bin.72 (assembly GCA_039025955.1). GTDB lineage: Bacteria > Cyanobacteriota > Cyanobacteriia > Cyanobacteriales > Xenococcaceae > Waterburya. The sequence goes on from JBCCNG010000133.1 coordinate 169, forward strand.
CGAGATTAGAAGTGATTACGGGAGTTCCACATGCCATAGCTTCTAAGACAGGTAGCCCAAAACCTTCCCAAAGAGTGGGAAACACTAGGGCTGCGGCATTAGAAATGACAATTGGCAACTCTTCATAGCTGAGATAGTTAAGCCATTGAATACGGTGAGCTACGCCTAATTCTTCTGCTTGCTGCTGTAGCTGGGGCGTAAAGCGAGGATCGATTGAACCAGCGATCGCCAGATAATAGTCTGGATTGGGCAGGGCGGCAAAAGCTTTAATTAAGCCAGAGAGATTTTTGTAAGGATCACAACGACCAAGATAGAGAAAGTAGGGTGCTTCGGAGTTATCGGCTGCTTCTCGGGAATAAAAATGAGAGCGATCATATCCGAGTAAAATAGGTGTAATCTTATCCGCTTTGATGTCGTAATAATTGATTAGATCTGTTGCCGTTGCCTGAGAATTACAGATAATGTGTTCTGCCTGTTGCAGTACTTGAGGCACAACGTAGCGAAAATAGTTAGTCAGGGGAGACGTAAGACGAGGAAAGCGCAGCGGAATTAAATCGTGGCACATGACGACGAAGCGAGTCTTGCTATACAAAGGCGCTTCAGGGATAGGCGAATAGAGCAAATCAGCATTGAGCTGCTGATAGATCTGGGGTAACTTAAACTGAGTCCAGAGTAGGCGTCGTAGGTGTCCTTTACTTCCTTGAGCGGGGGTCATATCATCCGCAATGGGATAACGCTCAAAACCTGGGAAATCCAACGCCGCGAGCAAAGTAGGATTGAGGCAGGCAAAACTGTTGATCACATTTTGAGCATAGGTAGCAATGCCTGTGGGTTTGGCAAACAGAACAGCTAAATTAATCAACAATGGATTGTTCATTTAATAATCACCAATAGCCCCTGCCCAGAGAGTCTTGCAGCTTTAGTATAGGGCAACTCATAATTAAATGAGTGTTAAAAAACCAATAAAAAATGTTGAATTGGGAACTATATTGAGTGAGTTGCCATAAAAGAGGGGAATAACGTGTCTTTAGGTTGGATAAAAATGCTGGTATCAGCATCTTTTGGTTTGTTAGTTTGGGATACAGCCGTCTTAGCTCAAGATACCCCCAGGATAGATCGCACCGAAGAATGCGAGTTACTGGTGATTGGTGGCGGACTGTCGGGCGTAGCTGCCACCTATGAGGCTTTGCTGGCGGGAAAAACCGTTTGCATGACGGAGATTACTGATTGGGTGGGAGGACAAATATCTGCCCAGGGAACTTCAGCTCTCGATGAAAGAACTACCCAAAGAGCCAAATTATTTTTCCCCAGGGGTTATTTGGAACTTCGACAGCGGATTGAGGATTATTATGGTGAGCTGAATCCTGGGGAATGCTGGGTAAGTGAATCTTGCTTTTTGCCCAAAGATGCCAATGAGTTAATGTGGCAACAGTTAGAAGCGGCTGAAGCCAAAGGTGGCGGCGAGTTAAAGTGGTTTCCCTCGACGGTAATCAAAGATCTCCAGATAGAAACCATTACGGGAAAAGGAACAGGCAAGCAAATTACTAGTGCTGTGGGGATTCAGCACAGTGCCAAAAATGAATATTTGCCGTTAAACACCCTGCCTTTATCCCGCACGATTGAAGATGCCTATAGCTATGAAGACTCCAGCATTTTAAGTAAAGAAACAATTCGCTTTGTTCCCGCCAGTACTGCTGATACTGCCGCTGACTGGTACGTAATTGAGGCAACGGAAACAGGAGAAATTGTCGCTTTGGCGGACGTTCCCTATCGCGTGGGTATTGATCCTCTTTCGGCATATGAACCTTCTTCCTCTAGTCTGGATGGAGATCCCTACTGTACCCAAGGATTTACCTACACCTTTGCGATGGAGGCAACGCAAGAGCCGCAAACTCATAAAGCCCCCAGTTTTTACCCCAGACACAAAAACTACTACAGCTATGAACTGGAAAGGCTAGCAGACTTTAATCTAGTCTTTACCTACCGACGCATTTGGAGTCCCGAGACAGGAGAGCCAGAGAAATTTCGCGGGATTGAATTTACTGCTCCCACTCCAGGGGATATCTCCATGCAAAACTGGACTTGGGGTAACGACTATCGCCCAGGAACATCTAAGGATAACCTTGTTTATACCCGCGACCAGCTTCAATTAATAGGTCAGCTTGAGCCTGGAGGCTGGATGGGAGGATTACGAACCAGGACGCTGCGTCAGGGGGAAAATCATGCCCTGGGCTATTTTTACTGGCTGGTAGCAGGAACAACAGATTCTCAGTTAGGAGATGGTGTGAAACAACCTGCTCCCAATCACCGCCTCCTAGAAGGACTTGATTCACCGATGGGGACGGCTCATGGTCTATCGAAATATCCTTATATCCGTGAAGGTCGAAGGATTATCGGTAGGGTTTATCCTGGATATTCTCGCGGCTTTAGCATCAATGAAACTGATATTTCACGAGCTGATTATCGCGACCCCCACTATAGCGATAGTTTATCTCCCATAACTTTTCGTCGGCTCTGGACAAAATTAGATGTTACCCATCCCTTTGGCAATCAGAATAAGAACCTAAATCTGAATAAAATTAAACGGCGTACTCGTTCGACTATTTATCCTGACTCTGTGGGAGTAGGTCACTATGCGATCGATTTTCATCCCTGTATGAATGAGAGTCCCGCCGAAAAAGCAGGCAACACGGAGCGTAAAGGAGAACGACAGGGTGGAGGACAGGCTTATCCCTTTCAAATCCCGCTCAGAGCCATGATTCCCCAGGAAATTGACAATTTGATTGTGGCAGGAAAGAGTATTGCCACTAGCCATATTGCCGCTGCTGCCTATCGGGTACATTCCTTTGAATGGTCTTCCGGTGCTGCGGCTGGAGTTACAGCAGTCTTTGGCTTAGAAGAGAATGTTATGCCCTATCAGCTTGTGGATGAATCATTTTTACAAGAAAATCAGCTACGGACACTGCAACGGCGCTTAAGAGAGGCGGGAAATCCGACGGCATTTCCTAATACTTCTATTTTTAATCTGGATTGGGAGGACTGGAAATAATCTCAAGTTATTAAGAACATCGAGAGGACATTTTACATACATGATTATATATGATGATGATAGTCCGTTTATAAAGCGATCGCTCTATCGACAAGAGAAATGAACTCAGCTAACCAGATATATCCAGTAGTTTGGCAAGATGATCGTGTCTTGCTAATCGACCAAACTCGTCTGCCAGAAGAATATAGTCATGTGGCTATTAGTCGCAGCACTGATATGGCACAGGCGATTAAAACTATGATTGTTCGCGGCGCACCAGCGATTGGTGTGGCCGCCGCCTACGGTATGTATTTGGGGGCGAGAGAAACTGAAACGGATGATTTGAGAGAATTTCTGGCTCATCTTCAGCAGGTCGCCGAACTATTACGCCAAACTCGCCCGACAGCCGTAAATTTGTTCTGGGCAATCTCGCGTATGCTACAAACGGCTCATGAAGAAATTGGCACCGTTGCCGAAATTAAGCAGACTTTACTGCAAACAGCCCAGCAGGTTCAGGCAGAAGATTTAGCTACCTGTCAGGCAATTGGCGACCATGGTTTGCATGTTTTACCCTCTACCCCTCACAAGCTGAGAATTCTCACCCACTGTAATGCTGGTTCTCTGGCAACTGCAGGTTACGGCACTGCTTTGGGGGTAATTCGTTCAGCATGGCGGGAACAACGTTTGGCAAGAGTCTACGCTGATGAAACTCGTCCCCGTCTTCAGGGAGCAAGATTAACTGCCTGGGAATGTGTTCAGGAAAATATTCCCGTGACGGTAATTACGGACAGCATGGCGGCACACTGTATGCAGCAACAGATGATTGATTTAGTGGTTGTGGGGGCAGATCGTATCGCCACCAATGGGGATGCTGCCAATAAAATAGGTACATATGCTCTGGCGATCGCGGCTAAAGCCCATAATATTCCTTTCTATGTCGCTGCACCCTTCTCGACTATTGACTTTGAGTTGACTAATGGAAGTCAAATTCCCATCGAAGAAAGAGATCCCCAAGAAATAGCCCAGATTGGTGAAACAGTTATCAGTGCCGAAGGAGCAGAATTTTATAATCCTGCTTTTGATGTGACTCCAGCTAATTTAATTCAGGCTATTATCACCGAAAAAGGGGCGATTAAACCCAGTTCCCTAATGGATTACCATAATGCTGTAGTTTAGCTTTATTCTTGTTTCTCAGCCAATTAAAGCGAAGGCACAAAGGCGCATAGTCCACAGTCATTCGGACGAGCCCTAAAGGATTCGCTTCGCATATTCGCCGCATGTAGGCAGCCAAAAAGGATTAGCTAGCGCGTCAAGGTAGAAGGTAAATATTATCTACTTTCATAATTTGACTGCGAAATGTCAGATTAATGTTTAACATCAGTGAATAATATAATTTAGAAGAATAATCGTAGAGTAAAATATATAATTTTGCCTTTTTGCTCATGACAACTACCAAATAGTACGATGGTAAAATTTTCGAATTTCCGAATCTTTGGTAATAATCGAGTAACCGTTATGCATAGCCAATGCCACTATAATTCGGTCAACTGGATCTCGATGAGACCATTGTAGATTTACACTCTTGACTAAGATGTCTTCATCTACTGGCATGATTTTTACCACATCAGACTGTTTTAACTTGGAAACATAAGTATCAAGAGGAACCCCTAAATCTAGTTTTTTGTTCTTAACCTTGATCGCAATTTCCCAAATAGCCATTGAAGGGGTTATGCCATTTTTTTCTTGTTCCATTTTTTCAATGGCGACACTTGCCGTAGCCGAAAATTCTTTTGGGTCTAAACTCCACCAAAGCAAGGCACAGGTATCCAAAACAATCTTCAAATCTTATCACCCCATTCTTCTATGGTAGGAGCTGTAGGTTCTTCAAAATATTTAACCTGTCCTCGCAAATCTTGAAACAATTCCTCGGTTGTTGGTACGTTCTGAAATTTAGATATTTTAGCTACAGGTCTACCACGGTCGGTCACAATTACTTCTGTATTTGCTGATTCAACTTCTCTCAAAATTTCGAGGAGTTTACTTTTTAGTTTGCTTTTAGATATTTGCACAGTTTATAACTACAGTCATGACTATAGTTATAGTTTAGCTCTTTCTTTGACCTGTTAAAAGCGATCGCGATAATCTAGTTGGGTTTGCAGTGGTTATGGACGATCGCATTAACCTTCATTAATTATCTATAGATACAGATTATAAAATATCAATGGATGGAGATTGATTCTTATCGAGATTGGGCAAGCTTGGTTGATTCCGTCGAGACAATGCTGCGAGAATTTGGTAAGCAATATGTAATTGATTTTGTCTAACTACTTAAAAAAGAGGGGGTTATCTCCCCTCTCTCTAAATTTAATTTATTAATTTATTTCAGTTTGAGTAAGTAATCTAACACTTAGCTTACCGAAGAGAAATAAACCTTAGACTTGACAGGATCAGGGTTCATAGTTTTGTCTCCTTCTTCCCATCCCGCAGGACAAACCTCATCAGGATTATTCTGTACGTGCTGAATTGCCTTGAGGGTTCTGAGAGTTTCGTCTACGCTGCGACCAAATGAGAGGTTGTTGATGGTTGCATGTTGAATAATGCCCTCTTTGTCAATGATGAAGAGACCTCTTAGGGCTACACCTGCGTCGGGGTCGAGAACATTGTAAGCCGTGCTAATTTCCTTTTTAATATCAGAAACCAAAGGATATTCAATATCGCCGATTCCGCCTTGATTACGCTCAGTTTGAATCCAAGCCAGATGAGAAAATTCGCTGTCCACCGATACGCCCAAAATCTCTGTATTGAGCGACTTAAAATCTTTATGGCGATCGCTGAAAGCAATGATTTCTGTGGGACAAACAAAGGTAAAGTCTAAAGGATAGAAAAACAAGACCACATACTGACCACGATAGTCAGAGAGCTTAACAGTCTTAAATTCTTGATCAAAAACAGCCGTAGCCATGAACTCAGGAGCTTCTTGCCCCACTCTTAAACATCCTTCATTGTTCATCATATTCATAGTGATTGCAATATTTTTTTAATAAACTGTATAGCCACCTAGCAGTATAACCAGTTGTTTTGTCGATAATCAACTTAGCAAGTTTCCGATTGATTTGAGATGTATTTAGAGTTTTGAGATTCACCTCATTGTTTCCAGAGATAGCCAACATGGTTTTAGTAAAAAGTATTGTCTTCTGCCTTCTGCCCTATTCTGTATCAGTAATTAATCAGGCATCCCACTTTTTATTCTGAATCAATAGCTCGGTTGCATCTTTTTGCCCTAAAGGTTTAGCAAAAAAATAACCCTGACCATATTCACAATTAAACTGAGATAAAAGCTCCTGTTCTTCTCTTGATTCAATTCCTTCGGCAATCACGTTCATACCCAGTCTATGAGCCAGGAACACGATTGTGTTAACAATGTCTTGATTTTTGATTCCCTGACTCATATTGCTCACAAAAGAACGATCAATTTTGAGAGTATCAGTGGGAAAACGATGGAGATAGCTAAAGGAAGAGAACCCTGTACCAAAATCATCCATGCTGATTTTAATATCCAGTTTTTTGAGTTCATGAAGTAATTCGATCGTTTTCTCTACATCATCCATAACCATACTTTCGGTAATTTCCAACTTTAAATTTGATCCAGGCAATTCAGTAGTAATTAGTGTTTCCTGAACTTGAGCAATCAGATCAGCTTGAGCAAACTGCCTGCTCGAAAGATTGACGCTCATCACTACTGATTCTGCCTGAGAAAACTGTTCCCGCCACTGCTGCATCTGCCTACAGGCAGCAGTCAAAATCCACGCTCCTATCGGCACGATTAAGCCTGTCTCTTCCGCTACGGGGATAAACGCTCCTGGAGACACAAAACCACGAGTAGGAGACTGCCAGCGTACTAAAGCTTCAAATCCAGTTAACATACCAGTTTTCAGACAAATTATCGGCTGATAGACAAGTTCAAACTCTTCGTTGACAATAGCTTGATTGAGATCGGCTTCTAGCTGGAGACGTTTTAATGCCTGTTCGTGCATTTTGGTGGCAAATACTTCATGTCGGCTTTTCCCCGATGCTTTGGCTTGATACATCGCCGTATGAGAAGCCTGAAGCAATTCTTCTGGCTGAAAATTTTCTCCCAGACGGTTAAATGCTAAGCCAATACTGGCGGAGGTAAAAATATCCTGTTCCCTTAGTTTATAGGGAATAGCTAATGCTTTCTCTAGCTTGTTAGCAAGTTCAATTGCCTGAACTATATCTTCATCCGTGGTTATGGCGATCGCAAATTCATCAGCACCAACCCTAGCTAAAACTGACTTGGAATTTAAGTTTGCCTGGAGACGTTCAGTGGTTTCGAGCAAAATGCGATCGCCCGCCTGGTAGCCTAAACCATCGTTGATCAATTTGAAGCGATCAAGATCGAGGCATAAAATACCAATGAAACCTTTTGATTTTTGATTTTTTTGCTTTAATTTTTTGAGCTGTTTAGCAAACAAACCACGGTTAGGCAGTCCTGTTAAAGAGTCATAAAAAAGACTGTATAGTGCTTTATAACCTAATACGCTAGCAAGAGTGAAGGTCATACTGACCGCCGCTGGAATCAGGGGAATCCAGCCCGTAAAAGCAAAGGCAGTCGAACAGACAACAATCAAACTACCGACTCCCACTATGCCCCAGATAATAATTGTCAAGGGATGTTTGAGTCTCCAGGCGATCGCTACTGCCACTAAAGACCAACCCCAAATCCAAAGCCCTTCCAGCCACTCTGACCAAAACCAAAACAAAGAAGCATCATCGAGTACAACGTTAAGAATCTGACTCGTCATCTGAGCATGAGCCACCACTCCAGGCATTGAACTTTTAGCGCTACTGTAGGGAGTGTCATAAATATCCTTAACGCTGGGGGCACTTGTACCGATTAAGACTATTTTGTCTTTAATTAGCTGGGGGTCAACTTCACCAGCCAATACTTGAGAGAGGGTCACTTTTTGGGCAATATTGGGAGACTGATAATTGATTAAAATCTGCCAGCCCAAGGTTTCGGAGGGGTGTAGCTGGTATCCGCCCGAATTTGCCCCCAAATCGGCAAATTTGGCTGTGCCAATTTGCAGGTGATCATCATGCACCTGCAGCTTAAATTGACGCTCCTCTAGATATTTTAGGCTCAGACGTAAAGCAAAAGAATGCATTTCTGTAATCTCTTCCGTACCGAACTGAACATACATCAAATTACGACGCAGTACATCATCCTCATCAATCACGATATCATTAAAGCCAATTTGTTCTGGGGCAACTCCTGGGGGTGCTGACAAACTATTGTCCCCCGTGCCAATCAACTCGATTACCACCACATTGTCTCTCTGTAATTCTTGTCTGAGACTAGCTGTTCCTGGTGGATATGCCACTTCCCGATAGAGATCGAAACCAATCACCTTGGGCTGATGCTGCTGAAGGAACTTCAATGCCTCGGCGATCGCATTATCGGTAATGGGAAAACTGTTCTGCTGTTCTATATCCTGATCCGTAATTTCTACTATTAATAGGCGAGGGTCGGTTTGGTCTTGGTTATGTAGGTTGACCATCCAATCATATGCCAGCAGTTCTAGTGCCTGTAATACACCTAAACGCCTGACTCCCACGGTACCCAGAGTAATAAAAATAGTTAATAAGAATAAAGATGATTTATAGGTACTGAGCCAATTTTTAGTTTGCTTAAAACCAAACTTTTTGTTGCTTAATTGCTTAAAGATAAATTTCATTTATATTCAACTTTTTACAAGAATACACTCACCTAAAATCAAAGTTTTTCTACGTACTATCACCAATAATATTTGTTTTTCATAGAGTTTATAAGTAATAACATTGAGGATTTATAGTAGAAAA
>JBCCNG010000134.1:0-8950 GCA_039025955.1 Cyanobacteria bacterium P01_C01_bin.72
ATTGTATCGGTTGAAGACTTTGATTGAGCGTTGCGTTGAATAGCCTGGTTCACAGATTGATCAACAATTGAATTTTCCGAGTCTAAATTACTGAGAGTATCTGTCTGAACTAGTTTATTAGTATCAGCTTGGCTAATTATGGAATCAGTTGGCTTATCTATTTTTAGTCGAACAGAATCAGACTCATCAGATTGAATCAATTGGTTATCTATACTTTGCGCTTGAATTACATCAGTGTTGTTAGAGGAGATTGCTGCTGAATCAAATGTTTGAGAGCTAGCAAATGCTTGCTGCTGTATTTGAGATGGACGATCTGAGATTAGAGAAGAAGCAGATGAAACTGTATCTGTTTTAATTTGATTTGATAAATTATCTTGAGAACTTGATCGCAATTTATAGCCTGTGGAATTGGTTTCTCTTTGAACTTGAGAATTAGAAATGCGATCGCCTGACAAACCTAAAGCTGGCGTGTTATTTGCTTGGGAAGCTGGTTCGGATTGAGTATTAGTAGTATTTGTAGCAGACTCGGACGAAATATTTTCTCTTGGTATTTTAATTTTAGATGGTGTATCGGCTTGAACCACTTTGGATGTGTCTAATTTTTGTGTTTGAACTTTAGGAGTAACCTGTGATGTTGCACTATCTAAATTATCTGCTTTTGACTTAATAGATGTAGATAAACTAGGTTTTGTTTGAACTTGCGACTGGGAAATATTGGAGCTTAAATTATTGGTGTTAGCGATCGCCTGAAATTTACTTGCTTTGGGCTGAATAGAATTAGAGGAATTAGTTTTTCTTTGAACTAGAGAGTTATAGGTATCAAGCTGTGACCCCTCCCTCACATTTAGTTGTTCTGTTTGAATTGTAGGAGCAGTATTTTGAACTGTTATCTCTAAGTTGGTAGCTGTCATATTGGAAATAGCAGCTTTAGGCGCAGTTGATTTAGATGGAATAGTTTCTCTTTGTATCTGACTGGCTGAATTATCCTGATCGGATGCAGCTTTTGCAATATGTTTTGCAGTCAGAGATGAAGCTGTTGTTTGTTGTAGATTGGGCGGGGTAGCCGATACAGATTGTGGATTGCTATCAACTCGGCTCAATGTAGATTCTGTTGGTTTTTCTGACTGGCGTTGAATTTGAGAATTATTTTGTCTTAAAGGTTGGTGAGATTGAACTATATTTGCTTGCGATTCAATCTGAGGTTTATCTAAATCTGGCTTTTTTTGTACTGTTCGAGCCGTATTGGATGTAGAACTTTCTTGGTTTTGTGAAGCGATCACTTGATTGTTATCTGTTGTTATTTCAACGGGAGTAGATGAAATAGCCTTGGTTTGAACCTGAAAATCCACCGTATCGGGTTGAGATAGTTGATCGTCTATACCTTGTGCTTGAATCTCAGTAGTATTATTTGGCGTTGAGTTGTCTACTTTCAAGCTAACAGAATTGGAAGCAATAATTTCTCTTTGAATCTCAATTGGAGAAGTATTAGATGTAATTGCTTGACTGTCTGAATTTTGTGTTTGAACCGCAGGAGTATTATTTGAAGCAATTTCTCCTGAATTAGATATTTGAGAGTTAACGGGTAGAGATGTTTTTTGACCGTTAGATAAAGCGGATTCTTGGCGTTGTATTTGGGATGTACGACCTGAGCTTGAATTGTCATCCTGAGTTACAGAAGAAGCAGGCGAAACAGTATTTCTCTGAACTCGATCGGACGAATTGTCTTGAGAATTAGATTCGGAAGTGGTAACTGTGGAATAAATATTTTGAGTTGGAGTTTCTTCAATAACTTGATCGCCGTTTGATTTTCTTTTAAGTTGAGAATTAGAAATGCGATCGCTTGATAAATCTAAAGCTGGCGTGTTATTTGCTTGAGAAGTTTGAGGTGATAAAGAAATTTGTTCAGATCGAGCATCAGTAATATTGCGATCGGACTTAGATAGGTTCTCAGATTTAATCGCTTCGGGTATATCTATTTCTTTGGCTTGAATTTTGGGAATAATGTCAGATGCGGCATTGTCTAAATTACCTGAAGTAACTGTTTGAGAATTAGTTTCTTTTTTGGCTTGAAGCTTTGCAGTATCAGGTTTCGCTTTACTATCTATATTTTTAGCTTGAATTTTCGCAGGAGCATTGAAAATAGAGCTATTTTTTTGTTGGGGTTCGATCTCTTGCGAGTTATTATTGTTTATGGCAATAGGCTCGGCGGCAACGGTTGTTCGTTGAAGATCGCTCTGAACGGTATGGGGTGAATCTAAAGTCTGGGTTTGAATTTTGGCATCGGCATTAGATATTAAATTATCCGTACTTTTAGAAGTAACAACATTAGTATCTTCGGCATCAGACTCAATCTGTTTAGATGTAGTAGCTTGTCTCTGGATCGTAGATTCTGAACGCTCGAAATCAATCTTTTGAGTTGAATCCAGTTTTTGAGTTTGAATTTCAGGGGTAAAACTGAATGCCGAATCACCTATTAATTTGGGAGAGATGTCTTCTGTACTATCTGCTTGCACGCTAATAGGATTAGATAAAGTTTCTCGTTGAATTTCAGTATTAGAATCAGATATCTTGTTACTTGAATCGTTGGTAACAGTCTCTTGGATCAGATCTGCTTTTAATCGAACGGGAGTAGATGAACTATCAGACTGAACTACTTGACTATCTGAGTGCTTGGGTTGAATCTTAGGATTAGCATTAAAGGTATTAGTATCATTTGCATCGTTGGCAGCAGTATCCTGTGTATTATCTGCTTTTAGCCGAATAGGAGTAGAAGAACTCGCTTTTGTTTGAATTGTAGAGTTTGAGCTATCAGAGCGAACTGTATCAGTCGAGTTTAGCTTTTTTGTCTGAATTTTAGACTCAACAAAATCGGATTGAACTGACTGACTATTTGAATATTTTGGTTGAATCTTGAGAGTAGGATCTGATGCCGAATTATTCGCAGATTCAGAAGCGATCACCTGAATATTATTTGCTTCCCTCTGAATCTGAGCGGAGGTCTTATTGCTATCGCTTGTTGTCGGAGTAATCTCACTGCTGTCTATTAAGTCTGCTGATTGGCGTTGAACTTGCTCAATTTGAGAGGAATCTACATTGCTGTCAGTAAGGTTTGCCGATGGGGTTGGCGGAGAAATTTCTTCTCTTTGAATTTGGTTATAAGCCGAGATAGATTTAGAAGTGCGAGTAGATTTGGGTACAGGGGAATTAGTAGCATTTATTGAATCGGAACTGCCAAGAAAATCTGAATCTATTTCCCGCTGTATTGGTGCAAAATTACTAACAGGATTAGAGGCGGCTATTTCTGGTTCAGTTGTGCTTAGTTCGGTGGCTGTATCGGTAACTTCTGTACTCTCTCTTCTAGAGATAACAGGCTGTTCTTGAGCATTGGCGAACGCTTGGTTAATATCCGTATCGTTGTTAGAGGGATTAGAGTCGGTTGTTTCTGTTAACTCGCTTTTCTGCTGGATAAAAGAGGTTAGTTTATTTGCTGCCGATTGAGGAATATGGCGATCGCTAGAGTTTTCTAGATTAGAATCAATTTTTCTAGCTATTGTCTGTTCCCTCGTTTTGCTGCTGGCTGGTTTGGTTGGGTGAGCGCTTGAAGCATTAGAACCGCCAGGGTTATCTGGCATTACCTTAGCTGTCTCGGAAATAGATGTCTGTTGCTGAATTGGATCGTTGTTGGAAGATGGCTTCTGATATTGAGAGACAGATGTCGATGGCGTAAAAGCTGTATTTATCTGCTGTGTTTGTCTTTGCAGCTTGTTGTTTGTTGTCGGAGCTGGATTGGTTTGCGGTTTTGGTCTTACAGAAGAATAGTTATTATTATTAGCTGCTGGTGGATTATTAGATAAAGAATCTATTTGGGAGATTGGGCGATCACCAATACTAGCAAAATTGCTTTGTTGCCGAACAAAATATTCATTATTGCTAGTAAAAATATTGCTTTTTCTGGCAATGGATCTCGCACCAAGGGGACGAATAAACTTGCGTGAGATAAATGTTTGTCCTAGAGGAGATGGGCATCCCAAAGGTTTTCTGATGCCTAAGTTAGCCGATGAAGGATTAATTTCATTGTCTGAGGTATCTCTCATCGTTTAATACTCCTAAAGCAGATCGAGGCAATATTTATTTAACTAGATAGCGTTTTATATCAAGTACGTATGATTACTTTAAATATGATTTCTCCTAGTCTCGCGCAAGCTTTTAGCTTGCCAGTCGTCGCTAGACGACGATCTGCGCGTATGCGCTGCTCTCCTAGTCAGCCATAACATTCAACTGTTTATACGAACCTGATATTATGTGCGATAGTGCCGACGTATGGCAACTACTCCAGGAAGAGGAGGGCGATTGGCTTCACCACTGGGCCAATTTGAACCGAGAGGAACTTGTCGCTGCTGTTTGAAATTTGTCCCGTCTGTGGCTAGTAGTTCAAATTCTCTGGTCTGTATTGCACCGTCGCGACGCATACCGTGTAGTCCTCCTGGATGCTGAACTGATAAGAAGAGATTACTGTTATCGGCGCTAAAGGTTATACCCGTACACTCGCATTCCATCGGACCGATTGCAAAGGGAAATGCTTCACCCGCATCATCTCCCGATAGCGGGATATACCAGAGGGAATTATTGCCAAACACCCCCGATAGCTTGTTGCTCGCTAGTGGCTCACCATTGATAGTTCTACTAGGAACTGGGTAATTATGCTTGCTAGTAGATACATCCGTGACCATCCACAGGTTGCCCGCCGCATCTAGGGTCAAATTATCGGGATTAGCAAAGCCAGCTCCACCATTAGCGGGTTCTCCCCCCGTAGCTAACATACTCCAGGTAAAGCTTTCCGCTGCGGGGTCTGAATTGTTTTCTACCAGCTTCATAATCCAGCCGTATTCATAGCCAGGAAGGCCATCTGGACTAATAAAAATTTCTTTATCGGGACTGCCATCTTTACCACTCAAACCAGAGGAGAAGGCAATAAATAGCGTGCCGTCATCTTTGACAATCGTGTCTTCTGGACGAGCGGTACAGGTAACTCCTGCTGCGCTGGCTGCAAAGTGAGCATCAATTAAAATTGCTCCCTGAACCTCGCGGTAGCTGTTGCCACGATATAGATCGCCTAAAGTCTGATATTGTTCGATTAGAGGCTGTAGCTGCGCTTGAGTCTCGACCCGCATCACGCCTCCCAAATTGCGATCGCTGTTGGGTAAGATAACCATGCCACCAACTACACTATCAGGGGTCACGGGGTCGATCGCCGTATTGGGAATTAGAGGAATCCATTTACCCGTACCGTCGGGATCTAGCTTTGCCCCATAAAGTATGCCTTCTTCAAATAGACGAGAATTAGATTTATCCTGGGGATTAATAATCTTTTTGCTGCTGACAAATTTATATAAATGTCCCCCACGGCGATCGCATCCTGAATAAACAGCCAGATTGTTACCAGCCACAGCGCGAATTCCAAAGGCTTCATGGCGATAGCGTCCCAGGTAAGTATGTTTAGTTCCGTAGTCATTGGGGTTAGCAGGATCGACCTCTACCATCCAGCCATATTTATTGCCCGCCAAACCAAATACATTACCCCGTCCGTCTACTTTTCTGGCAGAAATTAAGAATGGTGTAGCTTCGGGGGGCATCGACGAGCCATCTGGCATAACGGGTTCTGGTACTTGGAAATGATAGTTTTCTTCCGCGCTGAGTACCGTTCCCCAAGGAGTAGTACCCCCCGCACAGTTTTGAAATGTACCAATCAGGCGATCGCCTAAACCGTCTTCATAACCTAACTTATTATCTTTAATAAAAACAGACACCGCAGCACCAGTACATTTGAGGCTCTGCTGGGGATTATCCAGTCCAGAAATACCCGTAATACGGCGATCGCTATCTCCATAGGTACGTTCCCATTTGCCTTCTAGGTTGCGTTTAACCGAAATAACTCCTATTCCCTGATCAATTAGCCCTTCGCGGGAAATTTCGGCTATTTTGGCTTTTGTTTCCCCATCTTCTAAGTTAAAAGCATCGATTTTGCCTTCATTTGGTTCTGCCAGAGCAATTAGCTCGGCAAAAGGCAGTTCTTGACCAATTACCAGAGGATAAGTTTGCATCCAAGTCCCCCCAACATATTCAAAATTAACGGTTAAATAACCCTCGTTGGGTGCAGTCTCAATTAAAGATAAATAGTCGTTATTATAGCCAAAACGAGAGTTCCCCACGCGATCGCCCCACACGGCGATCGTATCGTAAGTGTACCCTTTGGGTAGTACCAGCTCGTCTTGTACCTGATAGGTAGCATAATCGGCAATCTGCTGCTCGATAGTCAGCCGTTGATTTGCCAGGGGTAGAGGCAGTTTTACAGGTTGAAAGCCCGCCAGAAAATTAGTCCCTGTGGTATTAGCTTGAGAAATCGCTTTTTTCCCCAAAGATTTAGAAGTATACGCACCAGAACCGAGAGAGGCGGCAGTAGCACCCATAAATAATAGAAAATGGCGACGATTAACTTTCATATTGTGGTTTTACAGTCTTTTGATTTGGGGGAATCGAGAATCGGGAGTCGGGAATCGGGATTAATTAGGTGGATAGAAACCGCTATCGTCACGCTGAACAATACTTGCTCCTGCACCGCTGTTCTGAGTTAGCTGTAGCCCTTCATATGCCAAGGTTAACTCTTCAATTGCCATCGAACTACTGTCTGCTTGAAAGGCTGGAGCTTTCCAGCTAATTGGAATCGAACCAATTAACGTCCATGACTGCATGGTTTCTCCTGCCTGATTGAACAAGACGATATTGACGTTACGACGCTCTTTGCTAAGGCTGGTAAGAGTATTAGTTACCCAACTCCAAAACGTTTGGCTGTCGCTCATGCCACGCTTGAGGGTAATATCGTCATATTCAGCATGACCGACGACAATTCTTTGCTGGTCGTTTACGCCACCTTCCAAATAAGCTTCTTTCTTAAGATTGACTCCAAAACCAGAACATTCAGAAAAAGAGGCGGTTAGAGTACTTTCCATCTCGACATAGAAACGATTGCCAGTAATATAATTTTGGCGATTGGTCGAACTACTAATGCTTGCCTGTCGCTCATAAAAAGACTTGAGTTGGGCTACTTCTGCTTCTAGCTGCTGTCGCATTGCCTGTTCTTGAGCTAGCTGTCGCTGTAGAGCTTGAGTCTGTTTCTCTCTGCTCGCCTGCTCTTGAATTAACTGCTGTTGCGCTACCTGGAGTTGCTGCGTCAGGACATTTAGCTTGGTGTTGAATGCCAATAAATTAAGATTCCACATTACCCTACCTCCATGACCGATAATTACCGCTACGATCGCTTTGCAGACGTAAATCATCTTGCATTAGCTGGTATACTCGCTCGGCTAACTGCCTTATTTCTAAAGGATTTTCGAGAATCTTACTAGCAGCTTGAGATATCGCCTCAAAGTCCTGTTGTTCGAGGTTAGTTTGAATTTTAGCAGGAGCAATAAAGCCAGCGGGGGAGGATAAATCGTTGGGATACCAAGAAGGCTGATAATCGGGAAGAGTCAAAATAGTTAATCGCGATCGCTTATTTAATACTGATATATATTCACATTCAGCTTAAGTAAGCCCAACGAGAAACGCCTACTAGCCAAAAGTCTAATCTTTTTAAAGTTTGACTGTCATTTATCTAATTTCTTTGCTTTTTTGATTTTTCTTCCAAAATGGGATGCTCCCAAAAATGTTTTAGAGCAAATTTTACCGAAACTTCTTTCCGACCGCATTACCTACAAATGTATTCCTCACCAGGGAAAACAGGATTTTGCCAAATCCATTCCAATAACGATTAAAGCTTTTCAGTTCAGCCCCAGCACAAAGTTTACTGATGTTAGTTATGTAGAGGAATTAGTCCCGCTTTGCTGAGTAACTTCTGTGCTTCGTCGGTTTTCAGCATTTCGGCAAATTTTTCTCCCGCAGGAATCTGTCTATTGTCTCGTGGATAGACGATGGATAAGGGGTAAGTTAATGGGTAACTATTGGTCTGAAATATTTGACGATCGCGAATGTAGCTGCCTTTTTCCCGACATAAGTCTAGTTTGGGTTCGATTGGTTCGAGATTGCTCTGTAATATTGGTTGAAATGATTTACCGCGATCGCTTTCAATTGCTAAAGGATAAACGGAACATTGATTGAATACCCTGGCTAAACTGGCAAAACCAATACTGCCAACATGCTCGTTTTCATATTCTGGTAGTATTTGACGCAGCATGGATAAAATAGGTCGGCGCGTAATTTGCTGTTCGTCGAGTTTATCTGTGTTGAGTAGATGACGAAAAGCTTCGACTTGAGAACGATCAATTAATACCTGCTCCTCGAACAGGACGATCGCCGAATCGGAATTGGGAATGTAGAGTTTGACCGGTAAATCTGCCCCGCCTAACTGCTGCCAGTTGGTTATTTTACCTGTATATAGCTGGCGTAGCTGTTCTAAACTGATTTTGCCTTTGAGGGAGTCGAGCAAGTCTTGGTTACGGCGATCTTGGCTAAAAGCGACAAAAAAGGTTAAGCCATCGTAGGCAAAGGTGTCGCTGGTGAGACTAGAATCGATATCAGTCAGGGAATTAACGATCGCAAAATCCGCTTGTTCTTCTTTGACTCTGGCGATCGCTGATTCTGTACTAGTTTGGGGTTGGTATTTGAGTTTAAACTGAGGGGTTTTGGCTGCCAGCTTGGTATTTAAAGTAATGTTTTTCGCCACTAAGTTCTTTTGTTGCCAAACATAATCCCAGATGCCGCCTTTTTCTGCCGTGTAGTTAAACTTGCCTTGGGGTATTCCCGCCACGTCGGCGATACAGCAAATAGATGGCTCTATAGCGTTGGCAAGACTGGTTTGTCGTTGCAGATGCCACCACCAGTAACCAAAACTGCCGAACAAGATGGCTAGGACGAGGATTAAAAGCGATCGCCAGGGATATTGTTTGGGTTTACG
>JBCCNG010000135.1:0-8947 GCA_039025955.1 Cyanobacteria bacterium P01_C01_bin.72
GGGGCGATCGCCTGAAGATAGACTTCGGTTTTTCCCGAACCCGTTACCCCATGAAGCAGAATTTGACCATAGCCTGACTGAGCATTAATTATGGCTAGAGCTGCCGCCTGAGCCTGACTTAACTCTTTCGGTTGATCTGCGGCTTGCAGTACCCCTTGTTCTCGACGCAAGATTTCTCTTTCCGAGAGAATTACATAGCCTTTTGCTTCTAGCCTCTTGACTGTTTCTGGAGTAGTAGAGCAGATAGTCTTCAGATCCTTGAGCCATAGTTCACCACCTCGGTTTTTAAGAATCTGGACTATTTCTTGTTGTCTGGTAGTCAGATCCTCCAGCAGACTATTAGTTGCAAGGGTAACAGCGGTTTTTAGCTTGGCTTTAGCCCGTTTGGGAGGTTCAAGATAGTTCTCAACCCAGCCGCGTTTCACTAATTCTCTGATGCCACGGCTTGCCCCCTTCACCTGATTGCTCAAATACTTGACGCTATAGTCACCATCCTTTTGACTTTGCAGCAATTTCAAAACTCTTCCTGCCACCACGCTACAGAAAGTTTCTGCTCCTGGGGGAAGGTTTGCACTTAATCTGACTCTTCTTTGCGATCGCCCTAATAAACCTGGTGGCAGAGCGACGCGAATCGTACTCATTAAATCCGTACTGTAGTAATCGGCAATCTTTTCTAACAATCGCCAGTAACTATCCTGAAAAAAACCTGAAGTGACAACATCTTCTACAGCACGAATTCTGGCGGGATCTAGATCTGGCGGTGGTGCGGCCAGAAAACGAATGACAATGCCACCGATTAACTGCATCCCAAAAGGAATGCTAACAATATCCCCCGACTGGACTGACAATTCTGGTGGCAAACTGTAGGTATACAATCCCTGAGTACCAGGAGCATCAACCAAAACTTCAACCCATCGTTGCTGGGAGAGTACATAATCTACTTGAGGTTCGGCTACTAATAAGCTTGGTTGAATCGCTGTTTCGTAGAGAGGGCGATCGCTATCTGGTGCAGATAGATTATTTCTAGTACCAATTGTCATAGAAACCCTAATTTTAATAATCTCTACAGGAATACTATCCTATATTCTACCGAGTCTGCTACACACTTTGCTTTCCTCAAAATCGCGAGATAAACCGCATCTAGTTTGAGCGTGGGGTACGGCGAAGCAGCCTTCTTTGAAGGCAGAAAACCAGCTAACTTGAACGAAACTGTTTGGGGGCGCGTTCGCAGCGCTAATCTATAAATTAGGCGTTTTTATAGTCTTGAGCAGACAATTGTTTGCCACCCAAATATTTTGGGGGTAAATGTAAAATAGATCACATTAGCCATGCTAATGCAAGTCACCACTTCATTACAAAATTCCCTTTAAGGTAAGCAGAGCTACATTTTAAAATTCTATTTTGTGGAAATATAACAAATAATTAACGGCAGAATATTTGTGGATTAACTGAACTATAGTTTTTGATTCCAGCACACCAAAAAAAAAGCCTGTGTGCTTCTCCTTGTAAGCGTTTTAAGATTTCAGAGGTCAATAAAATACCCTAGAGAATAGCCAAAAAACATTAAGAAATCCTGTGCTTTAATAGTAAAAACCTTGAAACATGAGAACTTGATAGTTAACCCATATTTCAGATAGCAAAAAGCTAATTTTTTAATAATACGAAGTTACATTACTTATACATTACTTGTTTCTTGGCACGGTTTTCTAGTTAAGACTTATTAAACTTGCTAATTGATCTGAGTAATGAGAATGTAAATTAACTTTTTTCTACCCGACTAATTATAAATTTTCCGCCGCGCATCAGAAATATTTTTTTAAAAAGAGGGAATAAAGCCATGACTACAGTGAAGCTAACAGAAAAGGAAAGCTACATCGCAGATATTGCTGTAGATGATTCAGATAGCATCAGCGAAGATTTAAAACTTGTTGAAGCAGAATACTCTGATGAAAATCAGTTTGCTGATGCTGGTAGTCGGCGTAAAATTCCTTTGGAAGATAATATTGGTGCGTTTTTCAAAGAAATGGCTCGCTACCCGTTGCTAACAGCAGAGGAAGAGATTACCCTGGCAAACGATGTCAAGTTAATGCTAGAGGTGGAAACAGCCAGACAAAGGCTGCTCGAAGCGAATCAGCAAAAGCCAACTAAAGAAAAATTGGCAGCAGAGCTGCAATTAGAGTCTGTTAGGCAGTTAGAGCTACTGCTTTATCGTGGCAAGGTGGCAAAACGGAAGATGATCCGCTCTAATCTCCGCCTTGTAGTTTCGATCGCCAAAAGATATCTTAATCGCGGTGTTCCTTTTCTCGACTTGATTCAAGAGGGCGCGATTGGACTTAATCGAGCCACAGAAAAATTCGATCCCAACAAAGGCTATAAGTTTTCTACCTATGCCTACTGGTGGATTCGCCAGGCAATTACCCGCACCATTGCCAATGATGCTCGGACAATACGTCTGCCGATTCATATAGTTGAGAAACTTAATAAGCTCAAGAAGGCGCAACGTAACCTCAAGCAAAAGCTCAAGCGCAATCCTAGTGAGGATGAAATTGCCGCAGAACTAAAAATGACTGCGCCTCAACTGCGTCAGCTATTGGAATTGCGTCGTCAATCTTTATCTTTGAATCATCGGGTGGGTAAAGCTGAAGATACGGAGTTAGTAGATTTACTGGAAGATAGCGATCTCCAACTTCCAGAAGAGCGGATGAATGAAACTATGATGCGTCAAGAAATCACTGATGTCTTAGATGATGTCTTAACTCAAAGGGAAAAGGACGTAATTTGTCTGCGTTATGGTTTATCAACCTCCCAACCCTATACTCTAGAAGAAGTGGGGGGCATGTTTAGCCTCTCCCGCGAAAGAGTGCGCCAGATTCAGAGTAAGGCAATGCGTAAGCTGCGTCGTCCTCAAGTTGCTCGTCGTTTGAAAGGGTGGCTGAACTAGAAATTTGGGCTTAACAATTTTATGCTTAATAATTAATTAATTCTGAGAGTCTTGAGCATCAGCTTGAGGCTTCTTTTTTTTGCTCAATTTTTTTGTGAGCTTTAGAGCTACAAGCTGATAGCTTTTTAAGGTTAAAATGAGCTGCTCAGCCCTGCCCTGAAGGGAGAAAGACTGAGAGTTCTCTCTAATTTTGTTAAGTTTGCTTATCCACAATATTTTCTAGAGCAGCACCCAAAACTGTAAGATTTACTTAATACTTGCAGTTTCCGCAAAAAGGATAGACTTATGACTGTTGCCACAAATATTCCCGCTTTTTGCCAAGGGATCAAATATTTTAAAGACACGCTGCCAGATTTTGAGCAGTATAGCTCCCCCGCTATCAAAGAAGGAGAAACTGCGATCGCCTCTCCCTCAGATAAAGCTGCCGTATACCAAACGATGTTGGCGGCTGATGCCTTGCGTTACCTAACTCTTCAAGTTACTGCTAGCAAGCAGTCGGGTCATCCAGGCGGATTTGCCTCCATTGCTGATGCGATCGCCGCATTGGTAATGCTGGGTCATAAAAATATTATTACCGAAGTGGGACACCATGCTCCAGGCTTTTATAGCAACGTTTTTCTCGATACTTCCCTAGAGGCAATGGGGATTAATAACGTACAGGAGATGGGCGATCGCTTTCGGGAAACTCATGGTTTGCTGGGACACCTTTCAGGACAGATCCCTGGCTTACTAAACCCCGCAGGCCCTTTAGGACAGGGACAGCACTTTGCCATGGCAGGAGCAAAACTACATCCTGGAGTTTTGTTTCCCGTCACTATAGGCGATGGTGGTTTGGGTGAACCCTATATCATGAGTAGCTTTGGTCATTTTAATACCGCCTATCCCCAGGTAACCAACTTTCTGCCGATTTTGGTTTGGAATGGCTATTCTCAGGAACATCACAGCATGGTGTCCACTAAAACCAATGCCGAGATGATTAAATATTGGGCAGGCAACGGCTTTAGTGAAATTATTTTGGTTGATGCCAAAGATTACGATGACGGTAATCAAGTCAGCGACTACGTAGACAGTACTCTGTTTTCTCTGGCGGGTAGAATGGCATTTACCCAAGCCATACTAGAAGGGGTAGATAAGGCGGCAAAATCAGCCCTCAACGGCACTCTAACAGTTCTCATCGTTAAGCAGCTTAAGGGGGCAGGAGTTCATAAGCGAGGCGCACAGTCTCACAACCTCTACCCTGGTGATAGTGTTGAGAAAGACTATATCGTTGCTGCCTTAAAAGAAAGAGCCTTAACCCCAGAAGCATGGCAGCTTGTACGCGATAACTACACCCGAGCCAACGGTGGTGCAGCAGTGAAAACTGCCGTTACCGAACAGGAATACTCAATAGCCGATTTAGGCACGATTCCCCTAGAAGAATATCCTCTGGGGGGAGAAAAGAAAATAGCTACTACCGCTATGGGAGCGATCTCTGCTTATGTGGGACAGCAAGACCCCAAATTTATCGTGGCAAATGCCGATGGTAACGCCGCCTCTGGGATCAAAAACATCAACACCGCGCTTAAAATCATTCATCCTACCGACGATCCAGTTTATTCCCAGCAGCCTGAAGGACAGGTGTACGAACCCCTAAGCGAAGATGCCTGTGCGGGACTGGCAGCAGCCCAGGCTTTATTTGGCGCACGTACTTTATGGTGTTCCTACGAATCCTTCGCTATCAACGGTTTACCCATCTGGCAGACGGTAACTCAGGCAATGGCAGAATTACGCCGCCTTACTCCTTCAACCATCACTCTCTTTACCGCTGGGGCATTAGAACAGGGACGTAACGGCTGGACACACCAACGACCTGAAGTTGAAAACTACTTTGCAGGGATGATGCGTAACGGTAATGTCTTTCCCCTCTTTCCCTGTGATGCTAACAGTATTCAAGCTTGTTACGAATGGGCATTAGGAACAAAAAATAAGGGCATTACGATTACTGCTAGTAAGTCCCCTCTGGAAATTCGTACTACTCTTGAGCAAACTCGTGAGGCGATCGCCAAAGGTGGTATAGTCCTCCAGGAAATTTCTGGAGACAAAACAGTAGTCTTTGCCGTCATCGGCGATATGACTCTTATTCCTGTATACGCGGCAGCGTCAGCGCTCAAGGCACAGGGAATTGGTTCCAAAATCGTCTCGATTATTAACCCCCGTCGTTTATACCGCTCTACCGATGTCGCCTGGGATACGATCACTCAAGACAAAGATGGCGATTTCGTCTCTGATGCTGACTTTGCGGCTATGTTTGATGGTGATGCCCTAATTGGAGTAACAGGAGGTTCCAGCGCCATGCTAGAACCTGTGATGCTGCGGAGCAATAGTAAGCGGGATGTATTTGCCTGGAAGCGGGGGGAAACTACCGCCAGTGCAGCTCAAATTATGGAGTTTAACGGCATTACCGCAGATAATTTTGTCAAACGAGCCAAAGAATTACTGGGTTAGAGTCTTGTTTTTTCGGGTGGGCATTGGCTCACCCTATAGTTGATCACGTCTCAGGAGAGAAAATGTAAAATATTAATTGCAAATCGTGGGTTTTACCGCTAATCCACATCAAGCCTGATATGTTTGCAGGAACGATATTAATATTCATTCTAAATAGAAACCATCTGATTTTAAGTATCGTATTATTACTGCTACCTACTACCTACGCGAACGCATATGCGTTCTGGTGTGCGAGGCACACACTGGCGCTAACGCGCCGCACTACATACGAGCCAATGACTTGTATGGTATGGACATTAATTAGACCGACTATTAAGAGTTAAGAATTAGCCCAATCTTTTGCCCAGGCGAGAACCCTCTGCACTTCATCCATAGTGGCTGCTTGACAGTAGAGACGTAAAACAGGCTCAGTACCGCTAAAGCGAATTAAAAGCCAGGTATTATCATCCAGACGAAATTTATAGCCATCAACATCGAGACAGTCAACAACGGGCATTCCCGCAACTGATTGAGGTGTTTCGTTTTTCAGTCGTTCTAGTAACTTTGCCCGCACATCCATATTTGCTAGGGGCAGGTCGATGCGATCATAATGAGCTGTAAAGCTGGTTTTTTGCTGAAGTCGCCTATAAATCGTCCCTAAATCTTCTCCTGACTCAACTACTGCCTCCAGGACATAAAGCGCTGATAAAAGGGCATCTCGTTCGGGTATGTGAGTCCCGTAGCCAATTCCCCCCGACTCTTCCCCACCGATCATTACTTCTTCCTGAAGCATACGATCACCAATATATTTATAGCCAATCGGTGTTTGATATACCGAACGTCCGTAAGATTCTGCCAGACGGGGGATCAGATCAGAACCACTGACAGTTTTAACTATTTCCCCAGCAAAGCCTTTGCGTTCGGCAAGGTGTTCGATCAGGATGGGAATTAAGACTTGCGAACTAAGAAAATTACCCTCAGCATCCGCCCCCGCAATGCGATCGCTATCGCCGTCAAATACCAGCCCCACTCTCAAACTATCAGGGTACTCTTTTGCCCCTGCCTTAATTGCCTGGAAAAAATCAGGCAAATATTTCGGTAGCGGTTCAGGTGCGCCTCCGCCAAATAAAGGATCGCGATCGCTATTTATTTCTTCTACAGGACAGCCTAAAAGCCGTTCTAAACCCGTAGCTGCCGCACCATGCATCACGTCCACATAAACTTTTAGTTTGTCTGAGGTAATCGCTTGCTTAATCGCCGCGATATCTACCTTTTGCTGTAGTCCCTGACAGTAGCTCGTCCAGGGATTAAACATCTCTAGTTTGCCTGGTTCGGCGGCGGGTAAGGACTGACCTAGCTTTGCCTCAATTTGTTCGGTAATTTCTGGCGGCACAGATCCCCCGAAGGCACTTTTAACTTTTAATCCCAAGTAAGCAGCGGGGTTATGGGATGCCGTCATCACAATTGCCCCCAGAGCATTATGTGCCTTGGCTGCCCAGCTAAAAGCAGGAGTTGGTGCAAAGCATTCCGCTAGCAAAACATCAAAACCAGCTTCTTGTACTGCCGTTGCGGTCAATTTAGCAAAATCCTCTGCCATAAAACGGCGATCATAACCGACAATTACAGTCCGATTTTGAGCAGTATCACCGTAGTTATCTGCCAAAACCTGAGCCGCCAGAGGAGCAAGCATAGCTACTCGTTCAAAGGTAAAATCTGCCGCAATTACCCCACGCCAGCCATCTGTACCAAACTTGATTGGATTAACAGTAAAAGACATAGAACTAGAAATTTAGTAGTTATGAATAACACCTTCCAGATTAACTGTTTCTATGAGGTTTGAAAACTAAAAGGTTATCTGCTTCTAGAATTGTGATTTGTATGCAGGATATACCTTTACTCTTCAATTTTCTTCGGTTTCCGCCTCTTCTGGAGTATTGTCTTCTGGTTTGAGGCTAGTTTTGATTGCCTCCTCTTCAATATTTTTCAAGATATCTCTCAATCTCATCCGCTCAATATATGGCCATCCACCTTTCTCTTCAATGTCCTTAACAAACTTATATAAATCATTACGGGTTTGAGGCAAGGCAGATTCAAAATAATTAATTCGAATCTGGCGGTGGATCTGTTCTAAATCCCGTAACAAAGACAGTAATAATAGACTTTCATGCTGATGCTTCTCGGCTAAGGCACACAGATCTTGAGCTGTGTCTTTTAATAAGCTAACCGAATTAACTATGTTGCTGTCTTGATCTTGAGTCATGTACGCCAACTAAGACTAAAAATGAACTTCGTCTACTTTATACAAGATTTACACTAATCTTATAACTGATTAGATATCAGTTGTTATCAAATTTAGACAGCCAGTAAATTGTATAGCCAATAAATTACCAGTAGAACAATTTTTGTCAATCAGCTTTTTATGTAGTCCTTCTTTGGTAGAGTAGATAGCATCTATAAAAATGGCTAATTTCATAAGAACAGCCTATTTGCAGCATCTTTCGCGCTCGATGTTAAATTTAAGATTGACAAAATGAAGTTGATTATGAGAAAAAGTTCAATTATTGCTTGTCTGCTAGCATTATGCTTGGGAGTACTAACCGCCTGTGGTAGTTCTGGAGACGTAAGTAAAAGAGATCTGAGTTATGACGATATCCTAAATACAGGAATTGCTAACTCCTGTTTAGAATTACCAGAAAGTAGCCGTGGTTCTATCGTAATTGAAGCTGGTAAGCAATATGCAATTAGAGATTTATGTATTGAACCCAGAGAATATTTTGTCAAGGAAGAACCTGTCAGCAAACGCCAGAAAGCTGAGTTTATTGAAGGCAAACTGCTTACCAGATATACTTCTAGTCTTGACCAAATTCAAGGAACAATTGAAACTAACAGTGATGGAACTTTAACCTTTACCGAGATTGACGGTATTGACTTCCAGCCTGCTACAGTTTTGTTACCTGGCGGCAAAGAAGTTCCTTTCCTCTTTACGATGAAAAAACTAGTTGCTTCTACTGCTGATGCAGCAGGTGCAATTAACACCTCTACTGATTTTGAGGGTGAATTTAATGTCCCTTCTTATCGTGGACAGGTATTTCTTGACCCCAAAGGTCGTAGTCTTGCCAGTGGATACGATAATGCAGTAGCCTTACCTGGACTAGCAGATGATCAAAGATTTTCTAACGCCAACGTTAAGGAATTTGTTTCTCGCAAAGGTAAAATGTCTCTCAACGTCACTAAAATTGATGGTGAAACTGGTGAAATTGCGGGCGTATTTGAAAGCGAACAGCCTTCGGCAACTGACTTAGGTGCAGAAGAACCAGAAGAAGTTAAAGTTCGTGGTATTTTCTACGGCAGAATTGTTTCTAATGCCTAAAAATTCAGAATATCTGCCATAGGTAGCATCAAGCTTATTACCAGAGAATATAGAAAATATATTAAGTGAGGGCTATATTTGCCCTCTTTTTTTGTATCGATAAAAACCAAACCTGATTCTGAATATCTGCTTGAACGACAACAGAATTTGATCGAAAACAACTGATTACAGAA
>JBCCNG010000136.1:0-8934 GCA_039025955.1 Cyanobacteria bacterium P01_C01_bin.72
GCTAATTCTATTAATCAGATGTTGCGTTTACGTTGTGCTTATCTCAATGGACAACTTGCTATTTAGTCTATTTGCCAAAATGGGATGCTCCCCTTTTCAAGCAATACAGAAGAAATCATTTTGATTAGGCAATAACAAAGCGATCACGATCGCAATTCTTCAACATCAAACTTCTAAATTACCCTTTTTAATCCTTTAAAATATAAAATTAGCAAATTATCGTGATTTCGACTGGTAATCTAAACTAAAGCGACTCTGACAATAGTTTGGTCGAGAATTTAGTACTTAATGGATAATCAGCTCAAAATTTCAAACAGACCATCATTTCAAGATAGACGTTGGCAAACTCCTCCCAAGTCTTGGAGGTTTCTAATCCTTGCAGTATTAGCCATCAGCATCTTGTTTCGTTTTACTAATCTTGATCAAAAACCCTACTGGTGGGATGAAGTAACTAATTCAATTCACAGTGCTGGCTATTCAAAACAAGATTTCAGAGATCGCCTAAAAGTTTGGCAAAATAAAAATATCACTATTCAAGATTTACACGAATATCAGTACCCTACATCAAAAACTACTTCCCTAGATGTAGTTAGAGCTTTGGCAAATGGAGAACCTCAAAGTCCACCTATTTATTACTTGCTGTCTAGATGGTGGACGCAGTTGTTGGGGAATTCAGTTACGGTGCAAAGAAGTTTATCAGCTTGTATTAGTCTACTTGCATTGCCCAGTATGTACTGGCTCTGCCTAGAATTATTTAATTCTTCTTTAGCAGCATGGATAGGAGTAATGCTTATTACTGTCTCTCCTTTTCATCTAATATTCGCTCAGGAAGTAAGAATATATGTATTATGGACGGTAACTATTTTAGTTTCTAGTGCTTCTTTATTACGAGCAATCCGACTGCAAAGAAAGCGAGATTGGGGAATTTATGCAGCCAGCTTGACTTTTAGTTTTTATACCTTTCCTTTCTCTATCTTAGTTGCTGTTGGACATGGAATTCATCTAACAATTACTGAAGCAAGGGAGTTTTTAGCAAATAATTATCGAAGTAGAAATAGAATTAAAATTAGCAAAACATTTTCTAATTATCTCGCCGCCTCAATAGCTAGTCTGGTTGCGTTTACACCTTGGATTTTTTTTGTAATTCAAATTAACGACAAAAAAATGGTACCTTGGAGACAAGCAATATTGCCATTGGCTGACTTATTAAAATACTGGCTCGTTCAAACATCTCTTATTTTTGCTGATTTAAATCCTGAATATCGCGGTGGTACGGGTGGTGCTGATAGTAGCGTTAGCAGCTTTTACGATCCTTTGAGCTTTTTTCCCACAATTCTTGTTTGGATAATAATTGTTTATGCTCTTTACTCCATGATTCGTAATTCACCTCAGCCAATTTGGTCGTTTATCTTACCATTAATTTTGGTTACTTTTTTGATGCTAATGTCAGCAGATTTAATATCTGGAGGGATGAGATCTACTGTTACTAGATACTTAATTCCTTGCTATTTAGGCATTCAGTTGTCTATTGTCAATCTAATTCATCAGCAAATTAATTTTCCTAAGCTAAGGCGAGCAATTATCTTTCCGAGTAAAAAAATCTTGGAGCTTATTCTGATAATATTTTTATCGACGGGTGTAATTTCCTGCTCACTAATTATTCGCTCTCCATCTTGGTGGAATAAATCGATTCATTCTCAAAATATTCCTATTGCCAATATTATTAATAGTTGTCAAAATCCGTTAATACTAACTCCTGAAAATTCAGCGGTTCATTTATTATCTATTAGCCACAATCTAGATAGTAGAGTAACTATTCGTTTTGTAGATAAACCTATTATCAATCAGGATTCCAAAGAGTTTAGCGATCTGTTTCTGCTCAATTATCCTCGAAAATGGTTAAATTCGATTCAGAAAGAAAATAAATTTCAACTAGAAGAAATCTACCAAGGTGAGGTAGTAAAAGGTCGCGACTCTATATTTAACTTTAGGCTCTTACGTATTCTCTAAAAAATTTTGCTGATGATTCCTTTATCTTCTCGTGAATAATCTTCCTTATTTTCTTTTTATAAACAGTCTCCAAAAGCGCAGAGGCTAACGCGACAGATTGTCGTAAGCAGACCAGGGGCATACGCGCCACAATAGATTACTACATGGGTCGAAAATAGGTCGCGGATTGCACTACATGCGGCGAATATGCGAAGCGGTATTCTTTAGGACTGTGGACTAAGCCGTCTTTGTGCGCGTACGCGCTGCGTTTGAGGCTGAAAAAAATTAGTTATTGACCACCTAAAACTACCCTAACTGTTCTAACTGCCCTAACTGTTGCTATAAATAGTTGCGAAAATATAGACGATATAAATTGCAGCTAGGTATCACTTTATTATCCACCAGCTTCACTAAACCGATGCTACTTAACTGATATGAGAGCAGGCTAGGTACTTGTAGAGGAGAATCAGCCATCACTACTTGGCTAAATGTATTCATCAACTCTGGGTATTGACTGAGGGTAGAAAAATATGACTGTAAATGAGTGCGATAAATTCCTGAAGGGGTGGGGGCTTCAGCCAATAGCTTTTCCATGGTTGTATCTTGAGTTGCCAGAGTGTATAGCGCCTGTCTGACAAGATAAGGAAACCCGCCAACCATTTCCATTAGCGTCACTAAGTCTTGCTCTAGATTAAGCTCCACTGACTGAAATTTATGGCGATGGGCTAATTCTTTTACCTGCTCTAGATTGAATTCGGGTAAGACAATCGGTAAGCCAAGATTAAGCGGTGATTGATTAATTTCTAAGGGGATATAAACTTCGGTGGAATGAACCACAATGATTCGTAAATTCTGCCACACGTCCACATTATTGGCTTCTTCATGCCAAAAACGCAGTAAGGGTAAAAACTCTTGAGCCACTTCGGGATATTCAAATAAGCGATTTACCTCATCTAACGCCAAGATAAGCGGCTGGTTAAGTTTATCTAAAATATGTTTTTGAAAATAGTTGGTGCAGCTAACTTTCGCTCCCAAATCGAGATCCCAATATCGATCTATTTCTGAATTAATTTTTAACTGAAGGGTAATATTTGCCATCAACCAACGGAGAAATTTTTCTAAGTTGCTTAACACAGAGGCTTCGGCTAGCTGCAAATTTAAAGTGAGGGTATAATAGTCTTGGGTTCTTGCCTGGAATAAGATACGGCTCATCAGGGAAGTTTTACCCATATTGAGAGGGGACTGAATAACGACTAATGCCCCTGGATTGAGAATTTCTTCATAAGCCTTGGACTCACAGGGAGGACGTTCGATATAAAAATTGGAGTTTAGGGGAACTTGACCTTCAGGAAATTCCACCGTGGAAAATAAAAATTTGCCTCTTTCTGCTTGTTCTCTCAGGATGGATTTAAAATTATTTTTACTAATCTTTGCCTCAAAAGCTAAAGATAGACTTTGCCATAGTCTTGAACCAACAACCCGAATATAATCAGAATCATAACCAGAACTTGTCGCAATTTCTTGATACGTCTTACCAAACCAGCATTCTCGCAATACTAGCTCTTGCACTCCATTTAGCTTTTCTGGTTCAAGGATTTGATCAACAATTTTTAGTGCTTGGCTTACTTCTAAATCTGTCATGCTGAATTGAATCTGATAGTTTGGCGGACATATAGCCGTATAAGATTAGGTCAGCGGTGCGACCCCGAGTCGTCTCACGGCGCTAGGGAATGCGCACCAAGACAGACAATCTAGTATATCTGTTCGAAAGGATGGGGGATGAAAGCTAACAAAATTAAAACAACATCCATTCTTGGCTTGATTATCTCCTAACCTTTATACACAATGCTATGGTTGATGTTTTCGCTACTTCTCGATTACTTTCTGCACCCAGAGTGAGCTGTTGCAGATCCTCTCAATTTAGTTTAAGGCTTTTTTCGGCACAGATAAACTCAGGGCTGATACTCAAACGAAACAAGTTTTTCTGGGGGTTTACCCTTGGAAACTAGAAGGTTTCTTGAGGGATTTCTTGAGGGATTTTTGGTCATGTCGCCAAATTTTACCGTGAGAGAAGGGGATGAAAGCGGGTAATTGCTCCAGAGAAATTGGTTGCCAGGTGGTTGCATCGTAAGTTGTATAGGTAAAATCGGTTTTGCTCAGATTTAAATCCATCACGGTTAGGGTTTTTCGCGGAAGTGATTCACTGTTGATTATTTGTCTTGCTCCTTGTCCCAATGCCCCTGCATGAAGCAGTTCTAGGTTATTAATCTTACCAGGATAGTATACATGATGGTGTCCGCTAACGTACCCAAGCACCTGATTCTCTACTAAAAGCGATCGCAGTTTGTCCCCCTCGGTTAAATATTCCCCTAGTTTATTCTTAGTTTGGGCGACGGGATATAGGGGCAAGTGTCCTAAGACGATTCTGACTTTAGCCTGTTGTGCTTCAGAAGATTGTAATGTTTGTTCGATCCAATCTAGCTGCTGCGGTGAGATTTCGGCAGTTGAGGCATCCCAGACGAGAAAAAAGATTTCATGCTGTTTAAAGGTATAGTAAAAAGGAAAATTGGCACGATCAACAAAGTTGAGGCTACTATCTTGCTGTTGCCAATAAGCTTGGGCTAGCTCCCTTTCCTGAGAAAAAATCAGAGTTTGTTCTTTGATTGCTCCTGAGCCATCGTGATTACCGATGGTAAAGCCAAAAGGAATTTGTTGCGATCGCAAGGGTGCTGCTATCTGATTATCAAAAGCCGCCCACATTGATTCAATCTCCGACTTGGTGAGAGAAGTTTTTTGTCCCGCAATCATATCGCCGCCACAGAGTACTAAATCAGGTTGCCACTTAGGTATTAGGGCGATCGCCTGAGTTACTTCAGGCTCATACTCGGTCGATCCGTATTGGCTATTGAGATCGCTGATGACGACAATCCGAAAATCTTGCTCTGGGGGGAGGTAAAGGCTGGCGGCAACTGTGTCGATGACTGCTGGTGAGTGATCTACTGTCAAACAGCCAACTAGAAGACTAAAAGCTAGGCTAATTATTAACCAGTATGCAGAGCGCCGCTTCATTTTTAGTAGATTTTTAGTCAATTGAGATGAAATGCAGAAGGCAGAAGGGTATATTTTTCGTTGAACTGAGGTTATTAATTTCCTGATTCAGAATTAGCCGAGCTAGTTACTTTCTTTTGCAAGAACTCAGGCTGGCGCAAGAGAGCTAATGAAAGGGCAAAAGCGATCGCGCTAACTCCTAAAAGATTAATGGGAACAGTAAAGAAATCACCTACAGAGTAAATCGCTACAATCGTCATTGAGGAAAACGGCAGAGAAACAGCTAGTAAAGATAGAGCTAAATCGGGATTAAACACCTTTCTGCGTCGGCGATCAAACTCATAAAAAACGCTCATCTGAGCATAAGGCAAGAAACTACAGGAACTTTGGGGGAATGCCACAATGAGCATGATGGTTGCTACTGAATTTAGATGCAGCATCGCAATAGAAATAGCGCTAATAATAAAGGCAATTCCTGATCGCCAGAGAAGCAAGCCCAGAATTAGCTGAAATTCTTTGCCCTTAACCCTAACTGCCAAGCCAATAAAGATCAAAATACAGGGAGTCAAGAGATTACGCAGATAGAGCAGGCTATCCTGAACGTAGGTTGGCAAGGCATCAAGTCGATAGCCCATCAGACTGGCAGCCAGCGCCACGATCAGAGTAAAGTTGATGGGCTGCAACAAAACATCGACTGGCTTTTTCCAACCTGAACCCTGAGAACTTTTATTTTCGGTTCTAACCGTCAGTTTTCGCCCGTAAGTCCAATACATGGCTAAAAAGTAGAGGAAAATCAAAATAAAGAGCTTATTTCCCGTATCGGCGATCGCTGCTGTGCCAATACTATCCTGATCGGCAAACTCAGCCAAAAAAGGGAAGCAGGAGAGGTAGGGAGCCAGAGAAGACAGCATCAACATCAATGTTCGACGATTATCAGTGTTGACTTTCCGCTTAATAAAAATGGGTAGTAAATAGCGTACCGCTAAAAACATCAAAAAGTTGCAGCCCAAAACCAACAGCGGTGGGTAGATTAGGGAGGCGCTAAGATTGATTTTTAATAAAGCAGATAAAATAACCGCAGGAAGAGCGATTGTTAAGATGAGATTCTTAATCGTGCCAACTTGCTCTTTCTTGCTAACTTTTTTTCTAAAAATAACTCCAATACAGATCAAAATCAGGAAAGATAGACTCTTTTCCATATCTGGTATATTTCATCCTTTAATAATTTACATATATTTGGATCGTATTTAGGGACTTCAAGAACGTCAACAGAAATAAAGCTGACTCAAATGGGCTAATAGCTCGTCTCGTCGCTTTGAACCTGCTTCTGTGTCGGGAATAACTAAAGGTTAATTGAAAGTATTAGAATCTAGAGCAAAAAAATCAATTCCTCCATAACGGAAAGTGTAGTAGCTCATCAAGTTTGTTTTGAGGAATCAAAAAGAGGTAATGTGAAGCTGAAGGATGAGAAAAGAAAAAAGAAAGGGAGCATCCCACTTATGCAAGTGAGTACTTTGACTTGTGACCTAAAAGTCTTTATTTCGAGGTTTTTTCAACTTCGACAAAATAGAAAAATTAGACGGGGTGAAAAAGTGGGATGCTGCTCCCTTTCTAATCTTACTGAGACTCGACTGAAGATTTTAAGTTTTCTTGGAAGCCCTTGCCAAAAATATTATTTAATTTGTTAGCTTACCTGCGAAATGTCCGCTCAAACTAGATGCGGTTTAATTTTTTAATTTTGGCTAGCTGGCTTATTTCTGCTAATTTAGATGTCATGATTAACATATAGTAAATTATTTTTAATCAAGCGATCGCATGATGTTAAGCAGGCTTTTCTCCACGAAGAAAGATAAGTGGCAAACTGTAGTTAAACAGCTCATAGCAATTTTGGGTCAAGATGGTGTTGTTCGGCGCAAGGAAGAGCTACTTACTTATGAATGTGATGGTTTGGCTAGCTATCGTCAGCGCCCTGCATTGGTAGTGCTGCCTCGCACCACAGAAGAGGTCGCAGCGGTGGTTAAGCTTTGTCATGACCATGATCTACCCTGGGTTGCCAGAGGTGCAGGAACAGGCTTGTCTGGAGGGGCATTACCCCATGAGTCGGGAGTACTGATTGTTACTGCCAGAATGAATCGGATTTTGGCTCAGGATCTGGATAATCACTGTATCACCGTCCAGCCTGGAGTGATTAATAACTGGGTAACTCAGGCGGTAACTGGGGCAGGTTTTTATTATGCTCCCGATCCTTCGAGTCAGATCATTTGTTCGATTGGTGGCAATGTAGCAGAGAATTCTGGCGGAGTTCACTGTCTTAAGTATGGTGTAACTACAAACCACGTTTTGAGTCTGAAGCTAGTCACTACCGAAGGTGAGATTGTTGAGGTGGGAAGTATGGTGACGGAGATGCCTGGATACGACCTCACCGGCTTATTTGTCGGCTCAGAGGGGACTTTAGGTATTGCCACAGAAATTACCCTTCGTATTCTCAAGCGTCCTGAATCAGTTTGTGTGGTGCTGGCAAACTTCCCCACAGTGGAAGATTCAGGGGCAGCAGTAGCGGATATTATCAGCGCCGGGATTATTCCTGCGGGAATGGAAATCATGGATAATCTCAGCATCAACGCTGTTGAAGATATTCTAGCTACAGGTTGCTATGACAGAAATGCTCAAGCGGTATTGTTAGTCGAACTAGATGGCTTGGAGGTCGAGGTTCAGGCATATAAACTCAAAGTTGAGGCGATTTGCCGCCAGAATCAAGCTACAGGAATTACCTCTGCTAACGATATTGATACCCGCGCTAAGTTATGGAAGGGCAGAAAAGCTGCTTTTGCTGCCGCAGGAAACATGAGTCCCGACTATTTTGTTCAGGATGGCGTAATTCCCCGCACTAAACTTGCCACCGTCTTGAAGGAAATCAATGCTCTGAGCGATCGCTATGGCTACAAGATTGCTAATGTATTCCATGCAGGGGATGGTAATCTTCACCCGCTGATTCTCTATGATAATTCTGTTCCTGGGGCGTTTGAGACAGTCGAAGAAATTGGCGGCGAAATCCTCAAGCTTTGTGTCGATGCGGGGGGTAGTCTTTCAGGAGAACATGGTATTGGCGCAGATAAAAGCTGCTATATGCCCTATATGTTTAACGCCACGGATTTAGAAACTATGCAGTACGTACGCTCGGCACTGAATCAGAAAGGGCTAGCTAACCCCAACAAGATCTTTCCCACCCCCCGTAGTTGTGGCGAGGCGGCAAATGCTCAAAAGCATTCCAAGATCAAGGATGCAGAACTCTATTAGCTGGCACGATAGGCAGGGAAAAACGGCGACTGTGCTAGCTCTTCGGCGGATTTAGCGATCGCTTTGGCTCGCAACTGCACCAGCTCATTATATTTTGCGGCATCTACTATTGAGCGTAGAGTATAGAATTCGTGTCTCTGTTTGGAGAAGCCTGATTTAAAAGTATAGAGATTGTCTTTATTGCCGCCAACACCACCACCAATATGGAGATACTGGTTGCCTCGCTCCTTTGCCCAAAGACGCATATGGTGTAGCAGCAAGTTAAAGGGAGACTGTTTGAGAAACTCGGTTTTTGTTCCCCCTAAATGAGCCTGAACAATGCCGCAGGATTCAAAAAAGAGACAGGCACAGACAATCTCATCGGATAATTCGATTATGCCCAGATGAATTTTTGACCCCAGCTTTAATAATCCCTCAAAGTAGTCGCGGCTGAAGTAATAGCTATCCTGCGCTTGAACCCGATCCATGGTTTCTTCATAGATCGCCATAAACTCTTCTATATAGTCGGCAAAGGATACTGTTCGGGCAGTAAATCCTAATCTCATACATTTATTAATTGTGCTTTGATGTCCCCGACGAGTCTTTGCCCAGATCTGCCCC
>JBCCNG010000137.1:0-8824 GCA_039025955.1 Cyanobacteria bacterium P01_C01_bin.72
CCACAATTAAGAGTAAAAATATGCCCATCACCTGGAAAAAGAGACGAATATTAATTCTTACTCCCAGAGAAAACAGGGCGATGCCCATCACTGCTGCTAGGATTAAGCCAGCTACCGCACCGAGAGCAGGTAAAGCCCACTCCTGCTGAAATTTTGCCAGAATAAACAGCACTGTTTCAAACCCTTCTCTAACTACAGCGATAAAGATGAGGATAAAAACAGCTTTACCAGTATTATCATCATCAATAGCCGAGGTAATTGACCCTTCAATCTCTCCTTTGAGTGATTTAGCCTGTTCTGTCATCCACAGCAGCATCCAGCTTAACATGGCGATCGCCACTAGCCCAAAGATTCCCTCTAGCAGTTGCTTGATCACTGGGGCATAAATCCCACCAGCAGTTTCTACTCCCGAAATTGCCCCCGTTAATAGAAAACCGACTCCTACACTGGCAATTATGCCGCCAACTATTCCCAGATAGACCCAGTAATATAGTTGAGTTTGCTCTGCTTTTTTGAGACAAGCCATGACGATGCCGACTACCAATGCGGCTTCAAATCCTTCTCGCAGAGTGACAATAAATGTTGGTAATGCAGCAGTTAAATCCATATTGAGCCAAGACGCAATAATATAACGATTGTATTGAAGAGAAAGTTGAAAGTTAAGGCAAAAAAATAGTTGAGAAAATTAATTACAAGCAATTAATTAAAAATCAGACCCCAAAACCAGGTGACAGTAAAGAAAGTAAGGGTGGCAAATCCCAGCACAATTATTAGCAGTAGAACAACCAGACCAATTATAAAAAGATAATCTTGCTGCTCCGATTGAGCGACATCAAGATGCTTCTCTAGCAGCTCAATATTTTTGACGTTGGCTTTCCAGCCCAAATCGAATAAATCCCCCAATACAGGCACAGTGCCAGCTAAAGAATCGATCAGTATATTGCCGACCATTTTCCAGAGAACGTCGCGTTTAACACCCATTCTCGCCGCCTCTACCACAATGTATGCCGCGATGCCTCCAGTCAGAGTATCGCCGCCACCAGGAAGCAAACCAATCAGCGGATCTAACCCAAAGCGGATCTTCGTTCCAGGAATAGAAATTGCGTTGTCCAACAGCTTACTAACCCGACGCAGCCTACTTAGTTTTGCGATCTGTTTACTGGGCAAAGGTGTTTTCATAAGCTACTTCGTCTTAACCTGTTACCAATGGTCATAAGTCATCACTAAGCACCTAAATCTTCCATTGCCAGGCGAATCTGCTCAATTCGTCGGCGGTTGACACCTAAATCTGATTCACCAACTCTCGATGCAGATTTAACCTGAATTACCTGTTCATCTTCGGGAAAATAAAACTCCGCATCATCGACAAATTTAAAAATACGGCTGGTAGATTCGGTGTGAATATAATTATCTGTTTGCTCAACTATTTCAGTACGAGGCACAACAGACAAGACTTGTAATAGGGTTTCTTTAGCAGTAGCGAGATCGCCTTGATAAGCTATTGGCTCAAGACTATGCTCTTGATCACCATTTTGGCTGATAACGCAGTTGGGTGAGCTAGGACAGGGAGATAAATGACCATCAACCAAACCTGTCGCTGCCCAGACAGGAGTGACACCAAGGGTCATAAAGGCGATCGCTGTAGCAAAAATAATTGATAGTAAACGGGACATTAGTAACTCACTCGTCGACAATATATAAACATATACTTTTACTATAGAGGGATTCTTGAGTTTTATTGGCAATTTATCGGCAATATAGAAATACTATTTGCCATGGCAATGCCGTCAAAGTAAGTTAACATTCTATGGGAATGGTCACATTACAGAGTCTATGCCCACGGTTGAAATTATTGGATTAGGAAGATCGGGGATTGCTGCTGCCAAATTACTCCACAAAGATGGTTGGCAAGTAAGCCTAGTCGATTCTGCTACTGAATCTCAGGTAGCATCAAGAGCAAATGCGCTACAGCTACAGGCAGCCCAGCAACAGTTGGAACAGGAAGGAGTCAAGGTTAAACTAAACAGCGGCATCTTGGCTGAGGATATTCCCGATTTGATTGTGGTTAGTCCAGGAGTACCTTGGGATATAAAATCTTTAGAAATAGCTAGGGAAAGAAAGATCGAAACCATTGGTGAAGTTGAACTAGCCTGGCGCTATCTCACGGGTATTCCTTGGGTGGGAATCACGGGAACAAACGGTAAAACCACAACGACGGCTTTAACTGCCGCTATTTTTCAGTCGGCTGGTTTTAATGCCCCTGCCTGTGGCAATATTGGCAACGCTGCCTGCGAATTGGCGCTGCAAAATTTAACAGCGTCAGAGAATAAGTTAGCCTGGATTATTGCGGAGTTGAGCAGCTACCAGATCGAATCCTCCCAAGAGTTAGCACCCCAGATAGGCATCTTTACTACCCTGACTCCCGATCATCTTAACCGCCACTACACTCTAGATAACTATTTTCAAATCAAGGCTTCTCTAATCCGTCGCTGTAAGCAAAAAATTATCAATGGAGACGATCGCTTTCTACAAACTGCGGGTTTGGATTTTGGCTCCGATGTAATTTGGACTAGCGTTAAGGGCAAAAATAATTTTGGCAATCTCCACCACGTTGAAGTTTATGTTGAGGATGGCTGGATTGTCGCTTTTGGGGAACTAATTGTTCCTGTTTCACTATTTAAAATGCCAGGAGAACACAACCTACAAAATTTGCTCATGGCGATCGCCGCGGCTAAACTGGCAGGAATTGAAAAACAGGCGATCTCTCAAGCGATCACTACGTTTTCTGGAGTCGAACATCGTCTAGAATATATTGCTACTCATCAGGGAATCAAGCTGATTAATGACAGCAAGGCAACTAATTATGATGCAGCGGAGGTTGGTTTAAATTCCGTAGCAGCGCCAGTAGTTTTGATTGCGGGGGGAAAAGTCAAAACAGGTGATGCTACCGCCTGGATTAACAGTATTAAGCGTAATGCTGCTTTTGTCTTGCTGATTGGCAAGGCGGCATCAGTCTTAGGAGCTAAACTAGGCGATCTCGACTATCATAACTACGAAATAGTTGAAACGCTAGAAAATGCCGTCGCCCTTAGTATTCCTCTGGCAATAAAGTATCAGGCAAAAGCTGTTTTACTCTCTCCTGCCTGTGCTAGTTTTGATCAATATCTCAGTTTCGAGGCGCGGGGAGAACACTTCCGCCAGCTATGTCAAGAATTAGTGCAAGATCTAACATAAGTAAAGTTAAAGAATAACTTAGAATTTGAGGGTAGCTCAACCAAATACGCAGCTCATGCTCTGTTCTGAAGATCTCTTAAAACTAGAATTATTTCAAAAATTAGAAGCCAGTCGTCTCGATTGGATCTGCGATCGCGCCATCCAGCTTGAGTTACGCAAAGGAAAAGTCTTAGTGCGAGAGGGAGATCTACATAAAGGTTTCTTTATTCTGACAGCAGGTAGAATCGGCATTACCCGATTTAGTGAAGGGGTGGAAATGCCCGTGGGACAGCATGATGCCCCAGCTTTTTTTGGTGAAATCCAAATTATGACGGACGATCTAGTTCCTGTAACTGCCAGAGCCTTAAGCCACTGTCAGGTTTATGAAATATGCCCCGAGGATTTTTTAGAGCTAGTTCATAGCTGTCGAGACTTTGAGAGGATGGTGTTTCGGACAATTCAAAAAAGAGTAATGGGGTTACAGTCATTTATTCAGAATCGGGAAAAAATGGCGGCTTTAGGAACTTTAGCAGCAGGTTTAGCTCATGAACTCAATAATCCAGCCACAGCAGTAGTGCGATCTCTCAGGGACATGATTCCTGCCATGCTAGAGCTACAGCGGATGAACTTAGTTTACGGACAGCGCAATGTCGAAGCAGAACATACTGCCCAATGGCTTAAAGCACGCGACGATGGATACGATTTTATTGAGCATGATGATCCTGATCCTCTGTCAACCATGGACTTGGAAGATGCTTTGTCAGACTGGCTCGAAAGTTATGGAGTAGCAGAACCTTGGAAACTTGCCTCGTCCTTAGCCGCAGGTAATATTCAACCCCAAACCTTAGAGCAACTAACCCAACGCTGGCGAGACGACCCCACCGAGCTACGAGATATGGGGCTGCGCTGGCTGGCTTTGTCTTTTGAGGTCATGACGATGATTCAGTCTGGCTTGCGAGGAGCAGAGCGGGTTTCAGGGCTGGTGCAGTCGATGCGCTCCTATTCTCATTTAGATCGTGGTGCGAAACAGCAGGTAGATATTCACCAAGGTATTGAAGATACGATACAGCTTTTATCTCATCAGCTTAAGCAGGGAATTAAAGTTAAGCGTATCTATGATCGCACCTTACCCAAAATCCTGGCTTTTGGCAGTGAATTAAATCAGGTTTGGACAAATTTGCTCGATAACAGCATTCAAGCAATGGCTGAAACAGGAGAGCTAGAAATTATCACCATGAACAAGGGCGATCGCATTGGAGTGCAAATTATTGATTCTGGTACAGGTATTCCCCCAGAAATTCAGTCACGTATTTTTGAACCTTTTTTTACTACTAAATCTGTCGGCAAAGGCTCTGGCTTGGGTTTAGATAATGTGAGGCGCATTGTGGAGAATCGTCATCGTGGCTCAGTTACTTTTGAATCTGAACCAGGAAGAACCGTCTTTATGATTTGCCTGCCAGTTAATATTTGTCAAATCCACACAGAAGCAGCAGAGTAACATGAGTTCGACGAGTACAAAATCTACCAATGTTCGAGAGGTAAAAAGTAAAAAGGGAAGGGCATTAATGACAAGTTAAAAAACTTCTAAATTAGGGCTTGTCCAGATTTGGAGGAGTGCTGACGGGATTATCTGCTGTTGAGACATTATCGGTGGGAACTGTCTCTAGATCTTCTGTCAAAGCTTCTTCTTCATTGATGGGAATTGCTTCAAAAGATACTTTTCCCTCCAGCCAGGTAGTCAGAAGAGTTGGCAAATTGCGCTTGAGCCAAAACAACGCCGCCATCCTCGCTACTGGTTTGATGTAGCCGACCAAAACCTTCATAATTTTGTTCAACGGTGGATTGTGTAGCTTGTTGTTGGCATAGTTGATCGAACCGACATCAATCAGACTATCAATAATTAGTTTTAAAGCGACTTCTTCTCTTTCAACAATCTGCTGCAACAGCAAGGTAACGTCACGCATACGCTCTTGCTTTTTTAATTCTTCTTCAGCAGAAATTGCCTTTGCCTTAAGTGACTCTTCTGAATAGGTCAGCATAAAAAATATTTATAAATTTAGTAAGATTTAAAATTTTCCGTTATTTCTATTCTTATCTTATGGCTCTTTTATCGAGGGAACTAGCCGTAATAGTACAGATTTGCCAACTTAACTGCAAGGTGGGCAAAAAAAAATTACTTAATTTTGCGGGAAGCTTAAAGGTGTCTTGATATGATGACTTGTATCTTCCACTAGCTGACCAATATTTCGACGCAGCCTGATCAGAATCTTACCGTTAACGTAAACATCTCGGGTGGGGTAATTTTCTAGAATCTCGATCAGAGAAATTAAGTTATTGTCGCTGGCGGAAGCAATTAACGCACCTCGCAGAGCCTTGAGATTGGCTTTTTCGGTTTTTGTTCCAACTACGTTACCCGTTTGGGACAAAACGTATTCTCCTGGGGCTGTATTGAGTAAATCGGAGACGAATTTAGCATCGGCAGGAAATTCTTGTTTAAGAATCCAGCGAATTACAAAAGGATTTTGTTTACCAGATTTCAACACCGTCTTTAGTGCCGGAGACTTTTCTCCTGTTGCGGCAAAAGTCTGTAATTCCTCTAGGGAAACTGCCTGAGTCAAGCCCCCATAGGTGAAAATCACTCGCTCTGAACCGACTGCCCCACTAGGATTTAAAGCAACCGCCATTCCTGCGCTCCAAAAAGCGATCGCCATTTGCCGCCACCAGCCCATTCTTGCTCTGTTTCTCATCCTGTCCTCCCCTGTGTAGGGCATTATCAGTAATTCTATGATATGCTTGCTGGCTATTAAATATGTATGCTCTCTTGATTGGAGGTAGAAGGTATTGGTGACAAGTTACCCTAAAGGGTACACTCAATGCGACAAGTGCAAGCCGCTTCGCATAAGGGTATGTGTCCTAAAGGATAAGCTGAGTCTTCGACTTGCTTCGCAACCGCAAATTGCTTGTCAAATGGTTTTAACGCACATTTCGCAGGTAGGTCAGCAGATTAGATAATATTTTTGGCAAGGATTTCCCAGAAGACGCAGAATCTTCAGACGAGCATCATTAAGATTAGAAACTTGTAATTGATGATTCAAATGAACAAGATGAACCGCTTGAAAACACTGAAATACCCATCTTAGTGTGGGAATTGAAGTGGGTTTCTTGAGTTGATTGGGAATAGTTTCCTGGTTCAGAGCTAAAGCTTGTCGCAGTTGACGTTGACCTAAAGTAGTAAACTAACAGACATAAACCCATCACCATTGCGCAAAGGCTTGCGCCTTCTAGTCGTCGCTTGCGGCGACGATCTGCGCGGATGCGCTGCGCTGCTACTCTACGAGGAGTGTTTAAAAAAACGCTGGAGGTAAAAAATAAGGGGTCTTTTAAGAATCGGAAACCTCTTTCTGAACTTTGCTGACCTTTGTATTCAGCTAGCACCTAATCATCAGGCAAGATCGAATCATTAAGAACATTAGTGACTAAAATAAATCTTCCTGCTTGTCTTTGGATAATCTCAATGGCTTCTTCGACAGGAATAACTTGAGCGATGACACGATAAGTAAAATGTTCGGGAGATTGATTTTTAGTCGGTCGTCCTGGTGTGTTGTAGTGAGCGATTTGCTCAACTTCTAATGATCCAAGGGAATGATATTTCCAATTACGACTCAGTTTGTTCGCGGCTTCTTTGGCATCGGCAATACAAGCAAAATCTTGCTTCATTTAAGACTAAAGACAAGAAAAAAAGGAAAACTAGAAACTTTACTGCCAGTGATACCAAAGCAAGGGCAAGTTCACGTGGTAGTAGATTCAACGGGAGTAAAATACATAAGAATCACTACCGAATTTCGATTATAAGCGATCGCAATAGTCTAATTCGGAAAAAGTCAGTTGAAAGCTAGTACCCTGGTTAAAGTCTGATTTGATCTTTCCTTCTAACTGTCTAGTTAAAATACGAACTAGTCTTAATCCTAGAGAGTCAGTCTTCTGAAAATCAAAGCTTTCAGGAACTCCAATCCCATCATCTTTAATTGTTAAAATAATCTCAGCATCATGCGTACGTTGTAAACTTATCCAAATGTTACCTCTGTCTTTACCGCTAAAAGCATGCTCTAAAGCGTTCGTAACTAATTCATTAATAATTAGACCACAGGAATGAGCAGTTTCAATATTGAGATTGATACTTTCGACATCAACGACAAAATCAATACCTTTTTCTTGGGTATAGTGAGAGTTAGATATTTTGGCCAACAAAGCTTTGGTATAAACACTTATATCAATTTCTTTGAGGTTGTCAGAACGATAAAGCTGCTCGTGAACTAAAGCCATCGAATGAATCCGATCTTGGCTATTTTTAAGCATTTTAACAATCTCTGGATCGTCAACATAGCCAGTTTGCAATTCTAATAAACTTGAAACAACCAGTAAGTTATTTTTGACTCGATGATAAATTTCTTTCAGAAGTACTTCTTTTTCTGTTAAAGAGCTTTTAAGTTGAGCTTCGGCTTGCTGGCGTTCGAGAATTTCTTGCTTTAGTTGATGGTTGCTTTGTGCTAATAAAACTGTGCGTTTTTCGACTCTATGTTCTAAGTCTTCATTAAGTTTTTTGAGAGCCTCCTGAGCAGCAAGGCGATCGCTTACTTCTTGTTCCAACCTGTGGTTAGTATTGCTCAACCGCGTTTGCACGACTTTTCTTTGCTCAATTTCTGCGGTCAAAATCTCGTTTTGTCTGGATTGAGCTTGAGTCATGTGGCGCACCTGCAGGTGAAGCTTAATTCTTGCTAGCACCTCCTCTGGCTGAATTGGTTTTGTGACATAATCTACTGCCCCCACCTCAAATCCTTTGACTTTATCTTCTGTACTAGAAAGGGCTGTCATAAAGATGACGGGAATATCTTTAGTTTCAGCATCATTCTTAAGACGAATGCAGGTTTCATAACCGTCCATTCCAGGCATAAGAATATCCAACAAAATAATACCTGGCTTGGCATATTTAGCTCGCTTGATGCTGCTTTCTCCATCCTGAGAAACAAGGATAGTTAATCCTGAATCTTCTAGATAATCGACAATTACCGATAAATTTGTCGGATTATCATCAACAATTAAAATGTTGTAGTCTTTTAGGTCGAATTGAGTATTAAAGCCAGAATCAATGATAAAATTCATAGTTTATTTTTCGAGTAAATGTTGTTTTACCAAATCAACAATCTTTTTTTCTTGGAAACTACCAGCCAATTCTTTTAATTTAGCCGCCAGGGGGGCGTATTGCTCTTCTAGTTGCTCTAGATATGAAGCTCGCTGGACGATTTTTTTTATACTCCCTAACATGGCTAGCTCGTAGAGAAT
The DNA here is from genome assembly GCA_039025955.1 of Cyanobacteria bacterium P01_C01_bin.72. Classification (GTDB taxonomy): domain Bacteria; phylum Cyanobacteriota; class Cyanobacteriia; order Cyanobacteriales; family Xenococcaceae; genus Waterburya. The sequence continues at coordinate 8,554 of JBCCNG010000137.1, forward strand.
TGCCATTTCTTCTAGCGGCGGGGCAATCAAAGTTTGAGTAGTAGTATTTTGTTGTGTCGCATAAAATAAATTAAATTTTTCTATAGCTTCGTATATCCAGCTCAGCTGCAAATATTGCTGTAGTAGATTTAATAGCTGTTTTTCACTAACTGGTTTTGGTAAAAATGCCTGGTAACCAATAATTTCTGATTCGGCAGGATTTAGTGCGCTAGCTGAGATGGCGATAATTACCTGAGTTATTTTGGACGATTTCGCTGGTGGAGCTACAGGC
>JBCCNG010000138.1:0-8818 GCA_039025955.1 Cyanobacteria bacterium P01_C01_bin.72
AAATAAATAGGGTATTCCTACTCGCTCAATTAGTTATTAGTTCGATATTTTTACGGTTAAAGCTTTTCTTTAATTTAGTCTTTTAGCAAAATGCAATTAGTCTATTTTGCTACCCTTTATTAATAGTTCTGTTTAAAACTGCATAACTATATTCTGGTTTTGCATTAGGTTAAAGATTTTTAGAAAATTGAGCCAAAAAAAAGCAAAGCAGAATTTTAGATCTACTTTGCGATGGAGTAATTAAGGTGGGAACTAATGATTAACTAACTGCGGTGCCGATCTAACGACCCATGCCAATGTAGCGAATACCCGCTGCCTGCACTGCTTCACGGTCTAAGAAATTACGACCGTCAATAATTAGAGGATTGCTCATTAGTTTCGCCATTTTGGGTAGGTCTAGCTTCAGAAACTCTTTCCAGTCGGTAACTAAAACTAGAGCATCACAGCTATCTGCCAGCATTTCCGCGTTAGTTTCAATAATGACGTTAGAAAGACCATGGCTCAATCCAGACTGAGACACAATGGGATCGTAAGCTTTGACTCTTGCACCTAAACGATTTAGCTGTTCAATTAAGTCTAAAGCAGGAGCATCACGCATATCGTCAGTGTCAGGTTTGAAAGTTAAACCCAATAAACCAACAGTTTTACCCTTGAGAATTTTTAGCTCATTTTGTAGTTTTTCCAGAGCTAACAAACGTTGGCGTTGATTGACATTGATCGCTGCTTTCAGTAGCTCAGACTCATAATTATAGTCATCAGCGGTATGTACCAAAGCCGAAACATCTTTGGGGAAACAAGAACCACCCCAGCCAATACCCGCACTCAAAAACTTGCCGCCAATCCGAGAATCCAGACCAATACCTTTAGCCACTTGAGTAACGTCTGCACCAACGCGATCACAAATATTAGCTACTTCGTTGATAAAGCTGATTTTAGTAGCTAGGAAGGAGTTAGCGGCATACTTAATCATTTCGGCAGAACTTAAGTCTGTTAGCACGACTGGCACTTTGGGCATGGACTTGTCTTCGGCAAATTCTCTAGTTACCAAAGGCTTGTATAGATCTTGCATCATGGAAAGAGCCTTGTCGCTGTTTCCGCCCAAGACAATGCGATCGGGGTTGAAAGTATCGTATACAGCCGAGCCTTCCCGCAAGAATTCTGGGTTACTAATTACATCAAAGCTGGGTTCAATTGTACTGCCAGACTCTTTGTTGCCATCAAGGACAATCATTCTGACCCAATCACCAGAGCCAATAGGTACAGTAGACTTGTTGACAATTACTTTGTAATCGTCTTTGAGGTGAGTTCCAATCCCACGAGCTACTGCCTCAACATAGCGGGTATCGCTTTCTCCCGTGGGTAAAGGAGGAGTTCCCACGGCAATATAGAGAATCTCTCCATGAGCTACACCCTTAGAGAGATCAGAAGTAAAGGTTAATCGACCTGATTCAGCAGAAGACTTCATTAATTCGGATAAGCCAGGCTCATAAATCGGTGATTGTCCCGACTGCATCAGCTTAACTTTCTCTTCGTTGTTATCAACACAAATAACTTCATGTCCAATATGAGAAAGACAAACACCAGTAACTAAACCTACATATCCAGTACCAATAACGCAAACACGCATAACACTACCTAACCTCTTATATTTTTATTCCTTTGTATTTAAATTGCCCTAATCAAAGCGAGAAAAACTAGTTTTTGTGAATTGATTGACGACTAAGATTCTGCTGCTTGTAAACGAGAGCGAAAATCAGCAATAGTCATTTTCAAACCCTCTTCCAGAGCGATAGTAGGTTCCCAACCAAGCAGAGTTTTAGCTTTAGTAATGTCTGGCTGTCTTTGGCGAGGATCGTCTTGTGGCAATGGTTTATAGGCTAGCTCTGCATCAGGATTAACCATTTTCTGAATTGTCTCGGCAAGCTGCAAGATAGTATATTCTCCAGGATTACCTATATTAATCGGTCCAATGTGTTCGCCATTCATCAGGCGCATCATCCCTTCAACTAGGTCGGCAACATAGCAAAAGCTACGAGTCTGCGACCCATCACCATAAACGGTTAAGGGTGTACCTTGAAGAGCCTGCACAATAAAGTTGCTAACTACACGACCATCATGTTCAAACATTCTGGGACCATAAGTATTAAAAATACGCATGATCCGAATATCGACGTTGTTTTGGCGATGATAATCAAAAGCTAAAGTTTCGGCGACTCTTTTCCCTTCGTCATAGCAGCTACGAATACCGATGCAGTTAACATTACCACGATATTCCTCGGGCTGAGGATGAACATCGGGATCGCCATAAACTTCTGAGGTGGATGCTAGCAAAAATCTTGCCTTAACTCGTTTAGCCAACCCCAACATATTCAATGTACCCATCACGTTGGTTTTGATGGTTTTTACAGGGTTGTACTGATAGTGAACGGGAGATGCTGGACAAGCAAGGTGATAGATTTGATCAACTTCTAAGCGAATTGGTTCGGTAATATCGTGACGGATCAATTCAAAATAAGGATTTTCAATCCAATGTCTGATGTTGCGTTTGTGACCAGTAAAAAAGTTGTCTAAACAAATTACATCATGACCTTGATTCATCAAGCGATCAATGAGATGGGAACCGATAAAACCAGCACCGCCAGTTACTAATATTCTCATTTTTAGATTTAACTTTAATTATTTCAAGAACAATCTTAAACTAACCTTGCGTTATTTGCGATGTTTAGGTAGTTATAAACTTATGAATTGCCAAAACTTTATCTCTACCTAAGTAATTTTAACCAGCATTTTATAAATACTTATATTCCGTGCTTCTTTCTTGAGCAGGACGCTCTGAATCGGCGATCGCCTGACGCAAAGTAGCAACGGTCATATTGGTTCCTCCCTGCGCCCCCGCCATGGATGTGATATGCTCTTCCATCAACGTTCCCCCAAGGTCATTACAGCCACAGTTTAGAGCCTGTTTAGCCCCTGCTAAACCGATTTTGACCCAGCTCGGTTGGTGGTTCACAATCCAGTTGCCCAGAAAAATACGTGCTACAGCAGTTAGATGCAGTACTTCTGAGGTTATAGGTTGATCTCTGCCTACCCGTCGGCGAATCGGAGGGGGGGCTTCCTGCCCCACAAAAGGTAAGATAATAAACTCTGTAATTCTGGCAGGATAGTTATGGGCGATCGCTTTTTGCTGGAGTGAGCGCAATTTTGCCAGATGTTCGATCTGTTCTTGGGGTGTTTCGATGTGTCCCGACAGCATGGTGCTGGTAGTTGTGATTCCCAAGCGATGAGCTAAACTAACGATTTCTAACCAGGTGGCACTGTTGATTTTTTCGGGGCAAATGATCCTTCTCACGCGATCATCTAATATTTCAGCGGCTGTACCTGGCATCGAGCCTAAACCCGCTTTTTTAAGTGCCAGCATTACCTGTTCGTAACCAATATTATCTTCTCTAGCAATAAACTGAATTTCCTGGGGGGAGAAAGCATGAAGATGTAGCTGAGGAAAGTTGCTTTTTAGCTGCCTCACTAGCTCTAGATAGAAAGGTAAAGATGCTCCATTAATTTTGGCTTGAGGATTTAAGCCCCCCTGCATACAGATTTCTGTCGCGCCAATACTCACGGCTTCAGCCGCTTTAGCTATGATTTGGGAATTATTCAGCCAAAATGCCCCATCCTGATCTGCATCGCGACGAAAAGCACAAAAACTACAGTGCTGCTCACAGATATTGGTGAAGTTGATATTACGATTAACAACGTAAGTAACAGTATCTCCTACCTGCTGCTGTCGCAGTATATCAGCAGTTTGGGCGATCGCCTTCCGACCCTGTTTAGATTGTTCTTGAACTAGCCGAACACCTGACTCGACAGAGATATCTTCACCCTGTTTTGCCGCTTCTAAAATATCTGCAACTATATTCTTAGCTTGATAAACCACTGATCAAAATTTAATTACTCATTCTATTCATTAATTTACTACTTCCATCCTTGCTCGGCTCTTTTGAGGACATAAGCACTCACGTCAGCTATTTCCGCTTCCGTCAACTTATCGCCATAGGCTGACATAATCCCTTTACCGTTCGTGACCAAAGAAGCGATCGCTGATTCAGTATCTAACTGGCGTTTATGGAGTGTTTTTAGCTTGAGATTTTTGCCACGCCGCACAATATTTCCCCCCTTGACATGACAGCCAACACAGTTAGCTTTAAATACCGCTGCACCGTTGTCTAAATCTGCTCCAGGGATGGCTAGAGCATCGAGAGGGTTCAAAAAAAACAATAAAGCGATCGCTACAGCAATAATTACTCTTCGCAAAATACTTTTCTCCGCAATCTATGATTTTTATTTATTAATGACTATACATGTCCCCCCAATGCCGCCAAACTACTAAAACTGGCTTATTTCAGGCTGACCATCCACAATTTTGCCGATCAGAATTAAATCCGCTACGCCAACAAACAAACCGTTTTCCAGTACTCCAGGCAGGTTGTTAATTTCTTTTTCCATTTCCCCTGGATTAGCAATATGGTCAAATTTGACATCAATAACTAAATTTCCCTGGTCTGTAACCACAGGCCCTGCTTTTTTCACACCCATGCGTAACTCAGGCTTACCACCTAACTTAGCTAAACTACGCATTACGGGAGCAACCGCCATGGGAATTACTTCTACGGGCAATAAGAAAGTCGAACCCAGTTTATCTACTAGCTTGCCTTCGTCTACCACCACCACAAATTCATTAGCCAGAGCATCGACTACCTTCTCTCTAGTGTGAGCCGCACCACCACCTTTAATTAGGTTTTTCTGGGGATCGACTTCATCTGCACCATCGATCGCAATATCGATATGGTCAATTGCATCGAGAGTTACCAGCGGAATCTTAAACTTTTTCGCTAGTACTTCTGCCTGAAACGATGTCGGAACTCCCAGAATATTGCTAATCTCTCCTTTTGCTAAGCGATCGCCGATATACTCAATAGCATATGCCGCAGTAGAACCTGATCCCAGTCCCACAATCGAATCGGACTTGACCATGGCGGCGGCGGCTCTACCAACTTCTTGCTTCATCGTCTTAACAGGATCGCTCATTGATTTATCTCCACTTGATCTGACTTATGTTGATTGCTAAATCTGAGATTCATTTTCTCAGATATTTGTCCCAAAGCTTAAAATAAGGTCTTAGACTTTGGATTAAATTAAACTTAATCAGACAAGTCGCAATGTGAACTGTAGTCGTTCTAATTAATTTCCATACCATACAAGTTATTAGCTCGTAGGTAGTAGGTAGTAGCAATAGTACGATACTGAAAATCAGATGGTTTCTATATAGAATGACAATACAGCTAAATAACTGGAAGCAAAAAATTACGGTGTCCAATCACCCAAAGTTTTTTTCGAGCTATTGTCACCGTTATCAACTGTCTCAAGTCTTAAATCACTTTCGAGCAGGGAGCAGATGTGAAACTAGACAGGGCAATTACTCACAACTTCAGTCTCAACTGTCTCAAATACTAAAAGCTTGCTCTACCTGGGCAGGATCTTGTGGACTAATTGTTAGCTGCAGCCAGCATTTCTTTTAACTTGGCTAATTCGTCTGCCCAACGAGGATCAGGCTGAATGCTGCCCTGTTGTTTCTGTGTTCCCGCAGCAGATTTCTTGCCACCTTTTTTGCCACCACTTTTACGTTTGGGAGCATTGTTGTTACTTCCTTCTGGTGCATTATCTTCGTCTTTAGAACGAGGCAGGGCTTTCTCAATTTTAATCGGGTTTTCCATGAAAGACTGACCATTATATTTTTCAATAAATTGGTCTGCTAACTCATCACTAGCTACCGTCACAAAAGCAAAACCGCGACATTTACCCGTCTTGCGATCTTTAATAACCTTAGTTGAAACTTGATCTCCCTCTTCAGCAAACATCGCTGCTAAAGTATCCCGTTCAATTTCCTCTTTGGGTAAGTTACCCACGTACAAACGAATAGACATAAAACTATAATCTCCCAAGCTGGTTGAATTCCAAAAATGTGTGCAGAGCGAACGCTTTTTTCGCGACAATTAAGCCAATATATAAAATAACTGTCCAGAAATTTTTATTGGTGGATTTTTATAGGCTAGGTCAACTCCTTTCTTACCAGACACTCTGCCAGTCAAGCCTTGAAGCAACAAAGTTAACCTTGAAATAAACGTGCTGGTCATTGAACTCGAATTGACTTTTAATCAATACCACAATAATTAAATTGAAGGCTTTAAGGCAAATCCTACCTCAAAACTAAATTTGATTTTAAATTTCCGCACCATATCTGATTATTACAGAATGTTTACTCCATTAGCCAATTTATTCAATTTATTTATCTTTCTTAAGCCACATTTCTATCCCGAGAAAGAGCTAAAACCGAAACTTGACAATTCAGAGTAGTAGTTATCATAACTGAACTGGATTTTTGTCAAGTCAATGTAATAATAGCTTACATTAAAACAGGCTAAGTTTAGTATGTAATTTCCAACTGAGGAGTGTGGTTTTATGTCTGATTCAATCAAGCTATCTTTAGAGCAGAAATTTAACATTCGCTCGTTTGAGACTCAGGTGAGGGCAATGAGTCATGAACAAGCACAGGAGTTTCTGGTTAAGCTTTATGAGCAGATGCTCATGAAAGACAATATGTACCAAGACTTTATTCGGCATCAGTGGGGTATTGATTCTCCTCCTAGCGGTTAGCACGAGCGATCGCCTGGCAAAATATAAGTCTCAAACTCATAGATCTATCTTGGTTAAGCCTCCTTCTCTAGCTAAGTTCTAGTAAGGTAGCTGGGGATGCAGGGGTAAAACTCAAGAAAAAATAAGAATTTTAAGATTGTAGCAACGCTGATTCCTTTTTTTGCTAGGGTTAAAAAGAAGAAGTTTGCTGTTTGTATGTTCCAAAGTTGCCTGATCTGTACGGATTTTACTGATGGTTTATATCGTCTGACCGATTGTATTCCCAATCTAGCTCAAAGCGGTCTCAAAAAGATAGTTTTCTTCCATAGTGTTCCCCTGTGGGAAGAGGGAGAAGTGCCTCGCATTGATGAAGAAAAGGCGCAGCAGGCAAAAGAGCGGCTGCAAAAAGCTCTAGATAATGTTCCTGATGGTGTGGATATCGAGATCGAAATAATTTCAGGAAAGCCCCTCGACACAATTCCCAGAGCCTTAAAAAAACATCAGATCGACGTGATTATCATGGGGAGTCCGATCAAGACTCTGGCACAGGAAAAAGTTTTTGGCAGCACTAGTGCGGGGTTAGCCAAGGTTACTAGTCAACCTCTAAATATTATTCGCCCAGAATTAATTACCACCTATACTCGTGAAGAATTAGCTTTGCGCTGTCAGCATCTATGGCGTTATTTACTAGTTCCTTATAACGACAGTGAAACAGCACGCTACTTGATTCAAGAAATCAAAAAGTATGCTCAGGATCGTCCCCCCAACTCTCTCCAGCGTTGCATGTTAATGACGGTGGTTGACGATAGCAGTAGAAGAGCATTATTGGCAGCGGATCAAAAGGTTAAAGATGCCGAGCAAACCTTGTCGGAAGTTAAAGCTGAATTAGAAGCTTTAGATATTGAGGTAAATACTTTAGTTAAACGAGGTAATCCTTTAAAAGAGATTTCCATGGCGGCTCTTGACTTCGATATTAGCGCGATCGCGATCGCTAATGACTATAAAAATAATATATTACAGGGGACAGTGCGCTGCTTTGCCAATGACGTAATGCGGAGTAGCTGGTTTCCCGTGTTGTTGTTCTCGCCGAAGAAGTAATTCTCTGATGGAAGGCTCATCGAATTGATTAACCAATATGTACGCGGTTATTTCTCCAGAAAAAATCGAAATACCACCAGGCTCCGTGTTTCAAATGCCTGGAAGCTGGTCAGAATACGAAACTCTGAGTCGGCAATTAGGTGATCGCTCGATTCCTCGGCTTAGATATCGTCCTCAAGAAATTTGGTTAATGAGTCCTCTCCCAGAACACGGACGTAGTGCTAGTCTAATTGCTGATGCGATCAAGGCAATATTAGACCATCAGGGAAATTAGATAAGAATTGGATAACTCTAATCTGATTATATTTTCCATTGATATGAGTACAAAGAGCGATCGCAATCAAAAAACTAACAACTAACAACTAACGACTAACAACTCCACACCAAAAGCAGCTATTAAATTTCCTTTCTTTCCCTCACAATTCTGATCCCTTCCCAGGCTGGCATATTGCCCTTTTGTCTTTGATCCATCAAGACCAAATAAGCGTAAAGCTGAAAGATATTGTCCTTTTTTTGAGCATATTCTTGGTTTTTTCGTTCGCAATCTTGACGACTAAGTTCGAGCTTTTGGCGTGCTTTTCTATTTTCAACAGCTTCAGTATAAATTGTGCTGAAGGATTGATAGAACAAGATAGGTACGATTAGAGGAAAACATGATAACAGAAAATTGCTGGCTGTCCCCTCTGTGATTTCATCATAGAGGTCTCGGTATCGTTTGAGATAGAGGTCTCGGTTGAGATCTCGTTTGAGATAGAGGTCTCGGTTGAGATCGAGGTATCGATTAAGGTCTCTGTCGAGGTCTCGTTTGAGATAGAGATCTCGTTTGAGATCGAGATATCGGTTGAGGTCTCGTTTGAGATAGAGGTTTTGGTTGAGATAGAGGTATCGGTCGAGGTCTCGGTTGAGGTCGAGGTCTCGGTTGAGGTCGAGGTCTCGTTTGAGATAGAGGCATCGGTTGAGGTCGAGGTTTTGGTTGAGATAGAGGTATCGGTTGAGGTCGAGGTCGAAGTATCGGTCGAGGTCCCGTTTGAGA
>JBCCNG010000139.1:0-8774 GCA_039025955.1 Cyanobacteria bacterium P01_C01_bin.72
CCTCATCCTGACGCTGAATATACCCATGAGTCAGTTAGGCAGAGTATTTTGGATTTACAGACAGATTTACAGATAGCTCTCCAAAATAAATTGCGACCGCCCGGTCAGGAAGAAAAGTAATCTTGAAAGACTTGTGCAGCTGAATTAAAGCTAAATCAATCTTCAAAGTGGGGATAAACCTCTTCCTCAAATAGCTGGCGAATATTGTCGCCGACTGCTGGCTGACTACTAATTAATTCTTGTACCAACTCTTCATAGTCTTGGCGTATATCATAATCTATACGTCGGCTAGGAGATTTTGCTTCTGGCATCCAGGTGGTGTGGAAAGAAAAGCCGATATTTAACTTGGGATGGCTCAGTTTGTATAGTGGTCCTTGGCTTAACGTCTGAGCATCAAAAATCCAAATTTCGCTATTTTGCGACCAGTTGGGGTCATTATCTGCCTCTGTTGGCTGGGCTAAAAAGCGATCGCTCGTGAGGACAGCACAAACTATATAACCAGCGGTCTGATCTTCGGTATTGGGGCGAGGAATAAACTGCGCCGAAGTACCTAAACTACGCTTGTCAAACTGATAGAAGTTTTCTTCATTTAGTTCAATTCGATCAGATTTTATTTTCAGATGACATAAGCTTGAAGGCACACCCTCGTAAGTCAAATCAATGACTTTTTTTAGATCGATCAAACGCCCGGGATAATCTTGATATGCCTCGACCGCCCGATTAGTTAAGGTATCGGGCCAAGTCCCCCAGCTATTCCAAAAGATATCTGTCAACCGCTTCGTCGGTCGGCGGTCTGGATAAATATAAAACGCCGTAGACCAAGTAAGCAGGTATTTAGGGTCGATCGGATTTCGGGGATCTGAATTATGGGCTGCAAGCTGTTCGTTAATCTGTTGGCGGTCGGTTTCATTGGGAAATAGCTGCTGGTCAATTACTTTACCTTGTTTAGCATCAATCACCAGGCGACCGATACGACTAATATCTGTGGGGCTAACAATATTTCCTGCAAGCTGCTGGAGACGATAGGTTAACTCGGGATCGTCGTAGATATCATCTAGTTCATCGGGATCTCGGTCATCATAGGCAGAGCGGTCATGAATGCGAATGTACTCAGCAATATCTGTTGCCGCTAAATGAGACGCATGGACAACAATCTGATCTTGGTCATTATCGTAATCGAGGACGTAGTGAGAAAATTCGGGCTGAATCTCAACTTTTTTAGCCACAACCTTGGGTATATGTTTAAACTTAGTGCGATCAAACAGGTTAGTTATTCTGGTAAAGAGGCTGGAACGCTCCTGGGCTAAGTCTGCCTTGCTAATAATGTACAAGTTGGTACTGGGAAACTGGGGATAGTTAAGAAAGTCGGTAATAAAGACAATAAAAGAGGTAAGTAAGGAGCTTCTTTGGAAAGGGAGAGTGTTCTCCAAAGAGAACTTAAAAGATGTTTCGGCAAAGACAATATAGTCTCGCGTAATGCCCATCTGATGGACAGTTTGACCAAGGCGTAGAGGACGATTAAAGGGCAAGACAATATTCCACTTGTTGCTAATTCCGATCTCTTTACCGTCCCATTCCAGCAGGTGAACAAAATCGTAACCGCCAGTAAAAAACTTATAAATGGTGACTCCCAGATCCGCGAGATAAATTACCCCTTTAAGAACTAACAAGATCACCGAGTAGAGCAGGACTAAAACATTTTTAAAACTTTGGGCAAGTTTAAAATTGCGGTTGCCGAATAACTGCCCTATCAAAGATCTTAATGCCCCAAAATTTTCGGCAAATCTCACGTTGATTGAGCGTTTGAGAGCCAGCATTGTCCAGAGAGACTTACCCACGTTGAGAGTATAAAATTTCTCCGCATCATAATCAAAAACAGGGTGTGCCGAAGACATCAAATTTTTGAAGGGAACAGCCTGCTGTCCTGGTAAGAGATCTGACCAGCTTTCATTTAGCCCCACGGGAGTCAAAGTCTCCAAAGTCTCAGGATCAATCTCATAGGGACGACCAACATCCCAGGTGATCATTAAACGCTCACTGGCATCATCTTTGAGCTGAAAAGGCACAAACGCAGTGTTGAGCTGGTTACGGATACCCAGCATGTTAAAAGAGCCACGGGAAATGCCCAGATTATAAAATTTTAGTTTGCCATAGCGATCTCTATTAGCGGGATCTGCCGTAGCGCGATCAGCAAAAAAACAGGGAGGCTTCACCAAACGAGTTTTTAATCGAGCCTTGCCTCCAGCAAAATCCAAACGATAAATCATCCCATCGCCGTTATAGAGAGCAGTCCAGCCGTCTTTACTCACCCAAACTGTCTGGGGATCTCCTGCAACCCGAGCCGAATCGGTCGAACCAACGGGAGCAACCATAAAGTAGTGACCCGTAAGGTCTTCTGGGAGTGTCTTGACGTTTCCTGCGGCATCACGAACCGTTAATTCAATTGGCTCAATAAACTCTTCTCGACTAACCGCCACCACGGTTTGTGGGAATCTTGATGGTAAAGCTGGTTCTTCTGGTACTGTATTTGCTGTTTCTGGGGACGGGTTGGTCATGGGTGCGTTAAGTAGAAAACAAGGTTTATTTAGTTTAGATCTAGTTAGGATTTCGTCTCAATGTGATCAAATACAACATTAGACACGGCAGATCTATTGTTTAACTACGTAGCAACCTAGCGCAGTTATGCAGCAAGATAGTTTTTGTAATAAAAGTTGACGTTGATTAGGTTACAAAAGATTGAGAGAACCAATAATTAATAAAAATGGAATATTAACTGCCTGAACATTAAAAAATACATTTATAGATTAGGATGCAAAAACAGCTCATTTTACTATTAGCCAAAGGCTACTTCCTGTTATGATCCAGCGATCGCTAAATTCTCCTGCCATTAGCCCAACCGCCTGGGGTGGTCGAAGTAACGTAACTCTTTTTGCTCGCAACCAGGGCATTCCCCCGTCAGTAGAAAAGATTTTACTCAAGCTCAATAAAGCCCTGCGGGGTTTTCCTCCCTTCTTACTTAACGATTTGGGCAGAATGATTGAACCTCCCGTGACCAAAGGGCTGTCTCGTTTGCCGTCAGGAGTACACAAAAAGGTGGCGGTCATTGGTGCAGGACTAAGTGGGCTAATTGCGGCTTTAGAATTAGTTAAATTAGGTTATGAGGTAGATATTTACGAAGCGACCGACTTTATTGGCGGCAGGTTGGGGGCAAAACAGAGTGATACCTCTCCCTCTGGCTTTTGGGAACATGGTTTACACCACTTTTTTAACAACGTCTATGATTATCTGATGCAGAAAATCGAGGAAGTGGGAGCAGATCAGCATCTAGAGCCAGTCAACGAAGTGCTGCTGGAGTTTGAAAATTATGAACCAGAAGTCCTCGAAGCAAGACCCAATGCCCACTTACTCAATATGTTGGGAATCGTCAGGCGATCGCCTAATGTTAATCTTTGGGATGCTATGAGAAGCGCCCCAGGAATGTTGGGTTTGTTTTTTTACAATCATGAGCGCATATTTCGCCAGTTCGATCACCTAACCATGGTGGAATATTCCCAAAAGAGAATTGCCAGACCCTTTTTTGATACCTTTATCAAGACAGTACTAACTGTCAGCCTCAATCGCATCGAAGACATTAGTGCCGCCCAAGCCCTGCACTTAATGTGGACTTTTTTCATTCGTAAACCAGATGCGATGCTGCGAGTTGTACCGACGGATAATCACTATACCTCCATCATGCTGCCCTTTCGCAATCATCTCGAAAGCCTGGGAGTAAAATTTCACCTAGAACATCGAGTCAATAACCTCAAGTTAAAGCAGAATCAGGTAGTAGGTCTAGACTTTACTAATCAAGCTAGCGTGGATCTCGACTATCTAGTCATGGCAACAGATATTAGGGGAACAAAGGAAATTTTTGCCCGTACTCAAGGGGAAAATCCCCAGGCAGAAGCGGAATTAGAGCCAGTTAGGTCTGTTGTCAATAAACTCAAAACTGCGCCACCCTATGTTGTAGTTCGCGCTTATCTATTGGGCAAACCAGAAAATCCTGACCGTCCCGATGTGGTGGAAACTCCTGAAAACCAGCCGATAGATCTTGTCTTTCAGGCGCACATGACCGAAAAAAGCGATACTGCTTGGGTTAAGGCTGCTCCGGCAGGGGAAGAGCGTTGGGTGATTGAAGTCCACGCCTACGATTTAGGGCCCACCTTGGCTAAAAAATATGCAGGGCTAAGACCAAAGCTGAAAAACTGCACTGATGATCAACTTTGGCAGTTGATCTTGCAACTTTCAGATCAAGAACTCTGGGATGCTATTAAAGAAATACTACGGGATATTGACGGCTTATCCCAACTAGCATATGCTCCACCTGTCCCTGATATCGGCTTACAGGTTGGGCGTTACTACAATTTCACTGGTTTCCAGGTCGGACAAGGCGATCGCCCTGCACCATTTTTTGCTGAATCTCAGATTGCTAACTTAGTAGTTGCGGGAGATTGGGTTGCACTCCAGGGCAAAGACGGATTTGCTAATCGTCCTGGTCAAGTATATCCAGGGGGGAACTTAATGGGTCATGCTGCAGCAGCAGCGGGCGTTGCCGCAGGGATTATTGCCGCCCAGGATAATGTTGTTGGTCCTTATGTCCCTGTAATTTAAGTCTATTAGGTCTAATCTCGAAAAGTTATGAAAAGGGATATATTATTCAAACTAAAAATTTTCGGTCGAAAAAGAATTAACACTAGCGATCGCCAAAGGAATTGCCACAAGACTTAGCTTTAAAATCCAGGGAGCGCAAAATAATGTTACTAAAGAAAAAGTCAAAGATGTAAAGCGCATTGCAGCCTTGAAAACATCGTCACTGATTTTAGAACTTACATATAGTGCGATCGCCGCTACGAAAAGAGTCACCAAAGAAAGGGTGAGCATTATATTATTCCTCTTATTGTTCAAATATGGCGCATTGTTTTCGCTAACAATATCTAATCTCTCAGTGTAAGAGACTTAGACCGTAATCAACCACGATATTAAGTTATTATAACTTACATTGATTTTTTAGACGTACAAGTATAGCCGAATATTTTTGATAACTTTGTGAGTCTGATTACCGACACCCCGCTATATGCACTTAACTTCGGAACTACAGGGTTCAGCCGCGTGGTTGTAGTAGGCGAAAGCGGCGCGTAGCGACCATTCGTGCGGTGCGAAGCACCAGTGTTGACTTCGGCAACCAGAGCGCAAGGCGCTCGCAGTCGATATGCGAAGCGGCTTGCACTACATGGATTGAACTAAGCGCCTTTGTCGCATTGAGTGTACCATAAGGGCATAACATATCCTTTAGGACGATCTGCCTTCAAAGAAGGCTGCTTCGCTCTATCTCACGCTCAAACCAGACTCAGTTCCTGTAGTCTATCAATTTTGATTTGAGGGATCAATATTGATAAGTATCTTCCTTTACCTCCTCTACTCCCCCTGCCTGCTCTACATTATATCGACTCATCATTGCAGAATTAACAGAGTACTAGAAGCAGTTTCGTAGCAAAATTTATCTGTTTCTCAGAGTTTAATTAGTTTATTTTCAGCTACTCCCAGGAATATAGCTTTGTATCTTAAGCTTTGACTAAGTTGATAGGAGGAGTCATTAAAGCGTTTCATCCAGCAAAATAAGCTCATGATAATGCATAAATGTGGGTTAAACGTCGTACATATCTGGTGGCGATACTATCACATTTGATTTCTCTGCCTAACTTTAAAAAAAATACTCAAGGTAGCTATATATCCCATGCTCAAGCTAGGTAGTTTTTTTCCTCAGACCAGTTGAACCTTTGTTACCTAGCAAACGTCTAAATACACAGTCGGATTCAAATTAATCAATTTAGAAGTATCGCTGACTTTTGAAGTTTATAAGGAGTCATAACTGTACAAATGCCTAAAGCTAATATTGCCAAAACAACCACTAAAGTAAACTATTCGGCAGATATGGTAAGAACCTATTTGCACGAGATTGGGCGAGTACCCTTGTTAACTCATGAGCAAGAAATTGTTTATGGGAAGCAAGTACAGAAAATGATGACCCTGTTAGCATCAAAAGAAGAGTTAGGAAGCGAACTCAGCCTGAAGGAGTGGGCAGAACATGTCCAACTGAGTGAAATCGAGCTTAACAGAATCATCAAGCAAGGTCAAAGAGCCAAGCAGAAAATGATCGAGGCAAACCTACGCCTAGTAGTAGCGATCGCCAAAAAATACCAAAAGCGCAATATGGAGTTTCTTGATCTGATTCAAGAAGGTAGTCTTGGTCTAGAAAGGGGCGTGGAGAAATTCGATCCCACTAGAGGCTACAAGTTTTCTACCTACGCCTACTGGTGGATTCGTCAAGCAATCACCAGAGCGATCGCTCAACAGGCTCGTACTATCCGTTTGCCGATTCACATTACCGAAAAGCTGAATAAAATCAAAAAAAGCCAGCGAGAGTTAGCTCAAAAGCTGGGACGCAGTGCCGAAATAGAGGAGATTGCTCAAGAGTTAGACCTCAAGCCAGAACAAATTCGGGAATACCTTAGCATTGCCCGTCAGCCAATTTCTCTCGATGTTCGCGTTGGTGAAAACCAAGATACCGAACTATCAGAATTACTAGAAGATGACGGTATTTCTCCTGATCGCTATGCAACTCAACAATTATTGCGTCAAGATCTCTATAGCCTGATGGCAGATTTATCTCCTCAACAACAGGAAGTAATTGCCCTCAGATTTGGTTTAGATGACGGTAAAGAGCTTTCTTTGGCGAAAATTGGTCAGAGAATGAGCATCAGCCGCGAACGAGTACGGCAGCTAGAACATCAAGCTCTATCCCAACTCAGAAGGCGCAGAGGCTATGTGCGCGAATATGTTGCGAGCTAAACTTATTAGATATTTTCTTTAATTACTGGCGATCTCTGCGAGTTTGTTATAAATTCGATCTATTATTCAGTAGATTTGTATGTTGATAACAAGAAGCGAGGTCGCCATTATCTTAGGATTGCCAAATAAGCAATTTAAACCTACCCCTGCTAGATACCCTGGTATTTTAGTGGGGGTTCGTGGCAAAATGACCATCGTACACGATCATCATGGTCTAGAAGGTGTCGGCTAGACTAATAGATTTAACGACCCGCAGGATTTTTCTTCTCGACTAGAGATAGATTTCTCCTCAGTGAATTCTTAATTTAAGTGGTGTAGGAGTAAACAATGACACTATTCAACGAAACTTTAAATGGCAAAGATAGCAAAAATATTTCAGTCAATATGAACGGTCAATCTAACTTAAGTGCTGTTTCCAAAGCGGAGGCAATTCAAGGTTGGCTTATTGACAAGCTGGCAGAAGTATTAGAAATTGAACCAAATCAAATTGATGTCGGACAAGATTTTGAGGAATATGGTTTAGAATCCGCTGAGGCGATTAACTTATCAGGAGATTTGGAAGATTATCTTGGCTGTCGTTTACCTCCTACCCTGCTGTGGGATTACCAAAATATTGAAACCTTAGCTCAATATTTAGCAAATGGAAACTTGGCTGCGGCTCAAAACGGCAGCACAGTTCAATCCTTACCAGACTTGGACTCAGGTTATGAGTTAACCATACCTCCAGAGAATTATCAGTTTGCCGAATTTCCCGAATATAAAAAATTACTGGCTCAACGAGAACAGATTCAAAGTCTCGGTAACGGCAATCCATTTTTTGTGCCTCAAGAGGGAATAGCTAACGATCGCACGACAGTTAATGGTCGCGAATTAATCAACTTTGCTACCTATAACTACATTGGGATGTGTGGCGATCCTCAAGTAACTCAAGCCGCTAAAGACGCAGCGGAACAGTACGGTACTTCCGCCTGTGCTAGCCGTTTAATATCTGGCGAAAAACCTCTACACCGCGAGTTGGAACGAGAGCTAGCAGATTTTATTGGCGTAGAAGACAGCATTGTCTTGGTGGGTGGTCATGCCACCAATGTCACCACTATCGGTCATTTATTTGGCAAGGGAGATTTAGTCATCTATGATTCTCTCAGCCACAACAGTATTCTTCAAGGTTGTTTTCTCTCGGGGGCAAGTTTGATCGCTTTTCCCCATAACGATGTTGCCGCTTTGGAAAAAATTCTTAGCGATCGCCGTCATCGCTATCAGCGGGTTCTAATCGTCATTGAAGGGGTTTACAGCACCGATGGTGACATTGCTAACCTCCCTCCTGTAGTGAAGCTGAAACGAAAGTATAAAACCTTTTTAATGGTGGATGAGGCTCATTCTATTGGTGCGATCGGCTCAACAGGTCGCGGCATCAGCGAATACTATCATCTCGACCCAAATGATATTGACATCTGGATGGGAACTCTAAGCAAGTCTTTTGCTAGCTGCGGGGGATATATTGCTGGTTCAGCAGCGCTGGTCGATTATCTCAAATATACCGCTCCAGGCTTCGTTTTTAGCGTTGGCATGTCTCCTCCCAATGCAGCCGCTACTTTGGCTGCGGTGCGGGTGCTTAAAGCCAAACCAGAAAGAGCAACTACTCTCCAGGCTAGAGCTAAGTTATTTTTGAATTTAGCCAAAGAAAAAGGTTTGGATACGGGTATGAGTCAAGATTCTCCCGTAATTCCGATTATTGTCGGCGATTCTCTCAAATCAATCCAGCTTTCTCAGAATTTATTCCAACGAGGGATTAACGTACCGTTTATGATTTATCCTTCTGTACCGCAAAATGGAGCGAGACTGAGATTTTTTATCACTTGCAATCATACTGAATCACAAATCAAATC